>CAYGIB010000064.1:0-7817 GCA_964349735.1 uncultured Oscillospiraceae bacterium
GTCCGGGTATACACGTCTGCTTGAATTACCTGAGCGCGTTAAGGATGCGGTGATGCCGAAGGTTCATATCGTAGATATGCGCGAGGAACTGATGAGAGGAAATCGTTCGATTCTGAGTCGGTCGCTCACATCCGAGATGAAGCGCGTTCTCGAGCGAGGCGAACAGGTCATGCTCTTTCTAAACAAGCGCGGCTATTCCAGCTTTGTTTTATGCCGAGCATGCGGAAATACGATTCTCTGCCCGCATTGCTCCGTTGCGATGACGCTTCATGCGCCGGGCACGGGCAGAAAGCCCGTCCTGGTTTGTCATTATTGCATGTATGTGAAGAAGGTACCGGAGGCATGCCCGGAGTGCGGAAGCACGATGCAGGGTCAAATCGGAACCGGCACGCAGCAGCTCGAGGAGACCGTAAGAAAGGCCTTTCCGGAGCAAAGAATCATCCGGATGGATCAGGACACGACAGCGGGGAGAGGGGCACATGCGCGCCTTTTGAATGCTTTTCGCAAAAAGGAAGCCGATATTTTGCTCGGCACTCAAATGATCGCAAAGGGCCACGATTTTCCGGATGTCACCGTCGTCGGTATTATCAATGCGGATATGTTGATTCGTGCGTCCGATTTTCGGGCGGGAGAGAGAGCGTTTCAGCTCATAACGCAGGCATCGGGAAGGGCGGGAAGAGGCGAAAAGCCCGGAAGTGTCTACATCCAGACCTATCAACCGGACGACGAGATTGTACTGTATTCCGCAGCTTCCGATTACGCGGGCTTTTTTAATAAGGAGCTGGAGTACAGAAGAAGACTGGGTTATCCGCCGTTTCTTGCATTCGGCAGCCTCGTGCTTTCGAATGAAGTCGAGAGAACAGGGCAGGATCAGATCCGGGAGGTGAAGGATTTTCTTAACACCGTCGCATCGCAACCGGATGGATCTGTTCGAATCTTCGGCCCCGGGCCCGCAATGGTATATAAGCTCCGGGACCGGTATCGTTTTCAGATAAATATTAAGGCGAAAAACAAAAGCGCGCTTGCCGAGATTTTCAACAAGGTTCAGGAGCATTTTGCGGCAACGGGGTTTGCCGTGCAGATGGATATTGATCCTTTGTGGTAAAATATATGAGCAGAAAGAGGATGATGACATGGCATTAAGAGAAATCGTTACCGTCGGAGATGAAGTATTGCGCAAGAAAGCGCGCGAGGTCGTGCAGTTTAATGACAAACTGTGCGTGCTTCTGGACGACATGGCGGAAACAATGAGATACGAGGGGCGCGGTATCGGTTTAGCCGCCCCGCAGGTTGGCGTGCTGCGACGTGTTTTTGTCGTGGATGTCGGTGACGAGCACGGCCTGATTGAGTTTGTCAATCCGGAAATCACAAAGGCTGTCGGAGAGATTATTGTAGAAGAGGGCTGTCTTTCCGTTCCCGGAAGGTCCGGGTGTGTCGTACGACCCGAGCAGATTACGGTCCGGGCCTTAAACCGTATGGGGGAGTCTTTTGAACTGGAAGCCGAAGGTATCTTGGCGATTTGCATCTGCCATGAGAACGATCATCTCGACGGTGTTTTATTTATTGACAAGCTCGTGGAGCAGGAAGAACAGGAAGAACCGGATTGAACGAACGAATCATTTTTATGGGGACTCCGCATTTTGCTTCCGTAGTGCTGGAAAAGCTTCTGCTTTCCGGCTTTGATGTAGTTATGTGCTTTACGCAGCCGGATAAGCCGGTCGGACGTAAGATGATACTGACTCCGCCGCCGGTAAAGCGAACGGCCGAAGACGCATACATCCCTTTATATCAGCCGAACCGGCTGCGCGACCCGGAGGTCGTGAATCGAGTCGTATCGCTCCGCCCGGATTTGATTATCACAGCAGCATACGGGAAGATTCTCCCCGCGTCGCTTTTAAACATACCGAAGTACGGATGTATAAACGTCCACGGCTCTTTACTGCCGAAATACAGAGGGGCGGCGCCGATTCAGTGGGCAATTATGAACGGGGAAGAGAAGACCGGAATCACAATTATGCGCATGGATGAGGGGATGGATACCGGGCCGATGCTCGCAAGAGCCGAATGCCCGATCGGGCCCGATGAAAGCTCGCCCGAGCTGACCGAGCGCCTCGCAGGCCTCGGTGCGGATCTTTTGACACAGACGATTCCCGGGTATCTGAACGGCACCATTCTGCCGGTTCCTCAAGAAGACGACGGGGTCACATATGCGCCGCCGATTACCCGGGAACACGGTTTCATTGACTGGCGGAAATCCGCGGCGTCCATCCATAATCAAATCCGCGGGCTTGCGGAATGGCCGGGTGCATATTCCGAATATTCGGGCAAGCGGATTAAGATATACTGCTCCGCACTTCCCGGAGACCCGGGAGCGTTGACGGAAGTCTATCGAACATCATTCGGAGAGCCGGAGCCGGGAACGGTAATATGCGCGCACAGAGGAGTTCTGGCAGTCATGTGCGGGGATATCCCGTTACTGCTTACCTGTATACAGCCCGAGTCCTGCAGGAAGCTTCAGGCATCGGAGTGCGCACACAATTTTTCTCCCGCTGATCGTTTTGGCGGTGAAAGATGAGTCCTCGTGTCCAGGATCCGAGAATGGTTTGCTTCGAGATGCTTTTCGAGGTGTACGAGCGGGGCGGGTATGCTCATCTGGTGCTCAAGCAGGTCCTGAAGGGATACCCGGATCTGAACGAACGGGACCGTAGCTTCGCGACCGCGGTTTTCTACGGCGTGATTACCCGCACATACACATTGGACCACATCATCGAAAAGAAGCTGAACGGAACCGTTTTGTCACTGGACGGGATTATTCGTACCGTTCTTCGATTGGGAGCCTGGCAGATTCTCTTCTCCGATTCGATACCGGATTATGCCGCGGTCAATACATCGGTCGATATTGCCGCCCAACGCGGAAAACCGGGTGGAAAGGCCCTCGTCAATGCCGTGCTCCGGGGCATTGCGTCCGAGTCGACCGCTCTGATTGAGGGATTAAAACAGGAAAAGCCACATGTTCGCTTTTCCTTAAGTCGTGAAATTACCGGATTGCTGGTCAAATGGTACGGAGCGGAAAAGGCCGAGTCGATTGCAAACGCTTTTTTTGAGAGCGCGAAGATAACGGCACGGGCAAACACGCTGAGATGCAACCGTTCGGACCTTAGTGACCGGCTTGGAAGCGAGGGTGTCCACAGCGAATTCGGCCGGTTTACGGATCAATCATTAACGCTTGATCTTCAGGGCGTTTCCGTCGACTCTCTTAAGGCATATCGCGAAGGCCTTTTTATGATTCAGGACGAGGCGGCCATGTTGGCCGGGAAGCTCTCTTGCCCCCGGCCGGGAGATCGCATCATGGATGTCTGTGCCGCTCCGGGCGGGAAGAGCTGCCATATGGCCGAGCTTTCGTCGGATCGGGCAGACATCCTGGCGCTCGACATCCATGAGAACCGACTGAAGCTGATCGGCGAGAATGCTCAAAGACTGGGCATCCGATCAATACGCACCGGCCTGTCGGACGCCCGGAATCCGGATATGTCGATAACCGGGCCGGAGAAAAGCTATGATATCGTCCTTGCCGACGTTCCGTGCAGCGGGTTGGGCCTTCTCCTTCGAAAGCCGGATATCCGGCTGACCATCACCTTTGATCGAATCGCAGCACTATTGAAGGTACAGGAGGAAATCCTGTTTGAATCTTCCCGGTTTGTTAAGCCCGGTGGAATCCTGATGTATTGCACCTGCACGATTAATCCCGAAGAGAACGAGAAACGGGTGGATGCGTTTCTCAGAGACAATCCGGATTTCACACCGGAGCCCTTGGACCGCTTACTGCCGCAAACATTGATATCTTCCCCGCGACATGCGGAGCAAGCCCTCAGGGGAAATATATTGCTCCTCCCCGACGAGGACTCCTGCGACGGGTTTTTCATTGCAAAAATGAGGAGAACAGCATGAGCGGGAGGCAATTCATCATGGATATGACCGCTGATAAGTGGGAAGAGTGGACCCGGGAGCGTGGGTTTCCCCGTTTTCGAGCGGAGCAAATATACGGGTGGCTGATGAAGGGTATAACAGAACCCCGGGAGATGACGAATCTGCCGCAAACAATCGTCGCCGAACTCGAGCGCAGCTTCAATCGGGATGCCTTTGTTCTCGAAAAGGAGTCAATCTCCCGAATCGACGGCACGCGCAAGTATGTTTTCCGCCTCAGGGACGGAAACCGGATTGAAACGGTCCTGATGAAATACCGTTTTGGGAACTCGGTGTGCATTTCATCTCAGGCCGGATGCAAAATGGGTTGCACCTTTTGCGCCTCGACTCATGCCGGATTCGGCCGCAATCTGACGGCCGGGGAGATGCTCGCTCAGGTGATTTTTTCCGGGAAAATTGCGCGGGAGCGCATTTCGAGGGTCGTGGTGATGGGAATCGGAGAACCGTTTGACAATTACGATGCACTCATCGCCTTCATCGATGCCATAAATTCGCCGAAAGGCCTGAATCTGGGAGCCCGTCACATCACCGTATCAACTTGCGGACTGGTTCCTCAAATGATAGAATTCATGTGTGTCGACAAGCAGATTAATCTGTCCGTATCTTTGCATGCGGCAAACGATGCATTAAGAGCCCGGTTAATGCCGGTCAACAAATCGTTTCAATTGGATTTGCTGATTCGAACTTGTAGAGAATATACAAGAAGGACCGGAAGGCGAATCACTTTTGAATACGCTCTTCTGGACGGCGTAAATGATTCCCGCGAGGATGCCGGACAGCTTGCCGCACTGTTGCGAGGGATGAACTGCCATATCAACCTCATCGCGGCCAACGAATTTCCGGGAACCACCTACCGCCGAAGCAGCCCCGAGGTCGTTCAGACCTTCCGGAGCGAGCTGGAGAGACTGGGGATGAACGTTACGGTTCGAAGATAGATGGGGACAGATATTATGGCGGCTTGCGGTCAGTTGCGAAGAAGCATTTCCGGTGACGATAAGGACAAGCAGGCACATACAGATCTTGGAGTGAACAAAGAAGCATGAGATACGCCAGTGCAACCGACAAAGGGATGGTTCGCCAGAAAAATGAAGACTTTCACGCGATTCTTAGCGTGGGAGATAACGGAGTTTTTGTGGTTGCCGACGGGATGGGCGGACATGCGGTCGGTGAAATTGCCAGCAGGACGGCCGTCGAGTTTGCGCTATCCACTCTGCCGCAGCAGTTGGAGAAGGCACACACGGTTGAAGAAATCGAAATGCTTCTCCAGGAGACCATCGAAAAAGCCAACGTTCGGGTTTACTTGCAGTCGCTCGACAACAAGGAATATCGCGGAATGGGTACGACCCTCACATTGGCGGTTTTCCGGCATTGGAGACTCTATATATCACATATCGGGGACTGCCGCGTATATCTTCTTCACGGGGGATCTCTCGAGCGACTGACCGTGGATCATACCTTGGTTCAAGAATTGGTCGACATGGGTTCGATTTCCGAGAAGGAAGCCGAGACACACCCGAAGAAGCATGTGCTCGTCCGTTCGCTGGGCGTTAACGAATATATGAAGCCCGACACGTACTCCTTTGACATATCGGAGGGAGACTTGATTCTGATGTGCACGGACGGCCTCTACGGCTACGTGGATGAAGACAACATCCGTAAAATACTGAAGCGGCACAAGAATTTGGATTCGTGCGTCGGTCAATTGATCGACGCCGCCAACGCTGCCGGCGGGCCGGACAATATCACGGCAATTTTGATTCACTGTGCGATGGAAAAGAATAAGGAGTCGGTATGAATTCAGCTACTCATGGTCCCGAGGGAATGGTTCTCGGAGGTCGATATCGAATTGCCAAGTTAATCGGCACCGGAGGCATGGCAAATGTCTATCTGGCATCGGACATGGCAACCGGGGCAACGGTAGCGATCAAAATTCTGAAGTCCGAGTTTTCGATTGACAGCGAATTTATCAAGCGCTTCGACACCGAAGCGAAGGCGGCTGCGGCTCTTTCTCACGCAAATATAGTCCGGGTGCTCGGTATCGGACAAGAGGGAAATTTTCGCTACATGGTTCAGGAATACGTCGAGGGCATCTCGCTGAAGGAATTGATTCAGCAGAACGGCCATCTGGATTGGAGGATTGCGGTTCCGATCGCAATCCAGGTCGGGTTGGCGTTGGAGCACGCGCATCAGAACGGCATCGTGCACCGGGATATCAAGCCTCATAATATTATGATTACGAAGGACCGCATCGCCAAGGTTACGGATTTCGGTATCGCCAGAGCGGCCACGAGCAATACGATAACGCTGACTTCGGGTGGGGCGTTGGGATCCGTCCACTATTTTTCACCGGAGCAGGCACGAGGTGCGATGGTCGGTCCGGCATCGGATATATATTCGGTAGGCGTTATGCTTTTCGAGATGGTTACGGGCCGACTGCCTTTTGACGGAGATACACCGGTCGCCGTTGCCGTGAAGCATCTTCAGGAGCCGGCGCCGCTGGCATCCGGTTTCATTCCCGGAGTGCCGAACGGCTTGGATGCCATTATTCAGAAATGTATGCAAAAGGGTATCGAGTCCCGCTACCCCACGATACGCGAAATGGTCGCCGAGCTCGACTCCCTGATGATTGATCCGAACGGGACCTACGGCGTTGTTACGCAGCCGGAAAGTTACGATACAACGAACAATCACATGCCTTCCATGCGTCAGGAGCCGAATTATTCGAAGCTCCGGGATATCGAACGCTCCATTGAGAAGCGGCGCCGCTCGCGCCTTAAAGACAATATCCTGGTGATTCTTCTCGTGACGGTTATTATCGGCGTCCTCATCGGAGTCATTGCATTGGTCAGCGAAACCCTCAAATCCAGTATTAACCGGCAATCCGTATCACCTTTTGTCGTCGGTGATTACGTCGGAAAATCCATTAACGAGGTCCTCGAAGAATTCAGAGCGCAAGGGTTTACAAATTTTGAATATCGCTTCGAGCAACGGTCCGATTATGCGGCAAATATCATTTTTGAACAGAATATTCCGCCGGGCACGGAGATTAAAGCCACCAGCAACAAGCTGATGCTCAAGGTCAGCAAACCGGCGGATTCAATTATTCTCGAAGACTATCGGGAAATGGACTATAGGACTGCGGAAACCGTGTTAAAGGCGATGGGATTCATCGTATCGGTGAGTCCCGAGATTAACGACAGCCTGGAGCCGGGCATCGTCATACGCACGGAACCTTCGTTCGGAACCGCAGTGCAAAATGGCAGCCAGATTATCTTGATATACAGTATGCAGTCTGAAAAGATAACGGTCCCCAAGCTCATCAACCTGACACTTGAAGCCGCCGAGAAGGTCATAGAAGAAAATGATCTGGTGCTCGGGCCGATCGAAGTGAATCCTGCAGCCGAAGGGCTTTCTCCGAAAGAACAGTATGTCCTGCTCACGGACCCGGCGGAGGGCACGGTGGTGAACCGCAAGTCGTCAATCAAATTGTATGTCGGTACGGTGGAGGATGCCCAGAGAGGCGGCACGCCGACCCCGACTCCGACCCCGGCGCCGTATATTCTGACGCTTACGAGTGAGCCGACCGGCACAGGAACCCTGGATGGCGCAGGGACGATTCTTGAAGGTACGGCGGTGACGGTGAAGGCAACTCCGAATACAGGTAATGTGTTCTCATACTGGAAAGACGCCGGTGGGAATATTATCAGCACTCAGGCTCAGTTTACCTTTACGATGCCTCCGGCGGACATCGCTTTGACGGCGGTATTTACCGAAGCAATCATCACACCGACACCGACGGTTACACCGACACCGACGGTTGCGCCGACCACTAC
>CAYGIB010000064.1:7827-9339 GCA_964349735.1 uncultured Oscillospiraceae bacterium
GAGCGAAACAACAGAGTGAGCATGGCAAAGAACGAGGGTATGCCGTCCGACAAGATAACTGCGGAGAAAGATTTTTCGGCGGGCGTCATCGTCAAGGGAGTCGGCGGCCTCTATACGATTCGAACCGGCGAAGGTCGGACGGTGCACGCAAAGCTGAGAGGCATTTTACGCAGGAAGAAAGTGGTCCCGACAGTCGGTGACCGTGTGTCATATGAACCTTCCGGCGACCCGGACGTCCCGTTTGTCATTGCGGATATTTCACCGAGAAAAAACCGGTTGCTTCGGCCGCCGATATCCAATTTGGATGTGTTAATCCTGACCTTTTCGACGAAACAGCCCGTTCCGTACCTCGAAATGCTGGACAAGCTGCTGATTCTATGTGCGCAAAACTCCATTCAGCCGGTAATCTGGATTACGAAAATGGATCTCGATCCCGAGTTCGGAGAATATTTTCGCTCCGTATATGCGGATGCGGGGTGCGATGTCATTTGTTCAACGAATACCGAGCCGCTTGATCCTTCCGCATTCGTCCGGTATTTTCGGGGGAACGTCGTTGGATTTGCCGGACAGTCCGGGGTCGGCAAGTCAACACTATGCAATATGTTGACCGGTATTTCCGAAAGGGAAGTCGGAAGAATCAGCGAACGACTGAACATGGGGAAACATACGACGCGGCATGTGGAACTGTATCCGTTCGGCGACGGGTTTCTGGCAGATTCGCCGGGCTTTACGAATTTGGATATCCTTCGGATGGAAGTTGAACCGGAAGACATCCGGCTCGGGTATAATGAGCTTAACGGAATACTCGGAAAATGCCAATTTGACAACTGCCTTCATATCGGCGAAAAGGGATGCGCGATCGAAGAAGCGAGAATGGATGCGGGGCGCCTGGAGCGTTACCGTTCCTTTATACGCGGTGCCTCATCAAAGACCGCGACGAAATCAAACGACAGGGAGAAGATGCATGGGGGATAGTAAACAGATTGAAGTGGCGCCGTCGATTTTGGCGGCGGATTTTTCAAGGCTCGGTAAAGAGATTAAGAGCGTCGAGCCGGAAGTGAATATGATTCACGTCGATGTGATGGACGGACATTACGTTCCGAATCTGACGGTCGGCGTCCCGGTTGTTCAATCATTGCGCCGGGTTACCTCGCTGATCTTTGATGTTCACTTGATGGTCGTCGACCCGATTTCTTTTATCCTGCCTTTTTCCGAAGCGGGGTCGGACATCATCACGTTGCATGTAGAGACGCTTGCGGATCCGAACGAAGGAATCGATTTGATTCATTCTCTTGGAAAAAGAGCCGGCCTGTCCGTGCACCCCGACACACCGGTCGAAGCATTGTATCCATATTTGCACAAGCTGGACACCGTTCTGATTATGTCCGTCCGGCCGGGCTTCGGAGGTCAGGAATTTATGCCGGAGGCACTGGATCGAATAGCCCGAGTCCGAAGCGAGCTGGATCGGATCGGGAGCCGGGCGCGGATTTCCGTAGACGGAGGAGTTACAAC
>CAYGIB010000065.1:0-9248 GCA_964349735.1 uncultured Oscillospiraceae bacterium
GGTCGGGCCACAGGCAGCCATCCTCGTTCAGCCCTTTGTTTATCTCATGAACACGGGCTATATGTGCGAGGCAGATAACGAGTTTGACAGCGCGCGCTTCCTCCGGGACGGCAGCGGCCCGATGCAAAAGCTTTGCCGCCAGCTCGGAACCGTTATGCCGATTATGAATTCAATGATTATTCACCCGTCCTTGAACGAGCTCACCGCGTGGGCGATTTCGATGATTCACCGACACGACGAGGAAGAGTAGCGGTTTTACGCCGACGTTTTCCCGAGACTTGGATGAGGTGACCGGCCCATGCGAATCCGAAAGCTTTTCGAAAAGGATCTTCCGGTTGCGCTTGATCTGGTGTGGTCGGTATTTTTGTGCTATGAGGCTCCGGAATATACGCAGGAAGGAGCGGATGTTTTCCGGGATTTTATAGCGCCGGACTCGATCAAACGCATGACGGATGGTGGGATTTTGCGGTTCTGGGGCGCCTTCGACGGCCGTCGAATCGTCGGGGTCATCGCGCTCCGCGGCATATCCCATATCTCGCTTTTGTTCATCGATTCCGCCTATCAGCAACAGGGGATTGCACGGGCGCTTTTCGAGGAGGCAAAAAGGGAAATCGCGGGCGAGGATTGCCGCGAGATTACCGTCAACTCCTCCCCGTACGCGGTCGGATTTTACGAGAGGCTCGGATTTACTCCACTCGGACCGGAACAGGAAAAGCAGGGAATCCGCTTCACGCCGATGACGTACCGAATATCAGACGCATAAAAGCGACCGCAAGTAATCGCGGTCGCCTTTTTGAAATGAGCTAAAAATTCTTCCGTCTCTTCTATGACTGGTTGGGCTGGATATTCTGTACCTCGAGCTCATGCTCACGCATCTTATCCTGCCGCTTCAACCACGCGAGCGTATCCGCGAGGGACTTATTGATATCGCGCGTTTTGTACGCGAGATCATTATCCGCACGGCTGTGCGAATACTTGGCGTTCGGATAGACCGTAAATACTGCGTAGGAATCAATCGGTGCGCGTCTTTTCGTGATACGGCACCAGAAGCGGTTGATTTTTGCCGTACGCTGCGCAACCCAGAGCGGGACGATCTTTTTGACCGGCGGATAACCGGTGATGCCCTGAAGTCCTTCTAAGAAGTCCTTTGCGCTTACATATTGATTCGAAAGGATATAGCAGGAGCCGCTATTTCCCCGCTCGGCGGCGGAGAGCACACCTTGAGCGACATCGCGGACATCGGCAAAATCGTATCCTCCGTTGACAACAGTCGTCAGCTCTCCGGAAAGATATTCACGAATGAGTTGGACGATTTCGGATTCCCCATATTCAAACGGTCCGATGATGCCCGACGGGTGTACGATGACTGCGTTTAATCCGTTCAGTGTCACCTTATTCAGAATATACTGGGTTGCTTCCGCCTTGGATTTGGCGTAGTCGCCTTCAACCAAATCGCGGTTAAAGTGCTCAATCTCGGCAATTTCCTCTCCATTGCCCTTTTCGGGAATCGCGTGAGCGGAGCCGATGTAGACCAGCCGAGCCACGCGCTTCTTGACGCAGATGTCTGCAATATTCATTGTTCCCTGAACGTTGACCCGGTGGATGAGCGGATCGCGAAGTTCAGTTACCGAGCGCTTCTCGGCTGTGTGAATCACGATGCTCTCGCGTATATTATCAACCTCAAAAAATTGCTTCATCGAATCTTTTACTAAAACATCTCCGAATATGATATCAACCGGAAGTCCCTTCAGCGGAGTTATATCGCTATCCGGGTGTACCAGAACACGAACTGCGTGCCCGTGATCCAGTAAAAGCCGTGTAATCGCATTTCCGAGTTGTCCGATTGCGTCGGTTACAAGATACTGCTGTTTCATATCACCGCCTCCAGACGAAAAAACGTAATACATTCTGCATATCACAGAATTTTGTAACTCTATTATGCACCGCCTACGCGATTCAAAAGTAGCCGATTTGAAAACAAAGCGTCGTTTTAGCTTATCAAGTGTGAACAAATTGTTGCATTTAATCAAGGAATCGAGAGAAAGGCCTGAAAAC
Organism: uncultured Oscillospiraceae bacterium; assembly: GCA_964349735.1. Taxonomy (GTDB): domain Bacteria; phylum Bacillota; class Clostridia; order Saccharofermentanales; family Saccharofermentanaceae; genus JAAYCT01. The sequence continues at coordinate 2,056 of CAYGIB010000065.1, forward strand.
TCCTGATATACAGGATTTTCTTACATTTCGGAGTCGTTTTATATAATCAAACAGATGTCATTATTATGATATTATTGCATTATTCGAGGTGCTTGAATACCACCGTCTTATGCCCGCTATTTGCGTTCCGTATGCTCCTTCAAGACCAAATACGCTTCGTCCGGTCGGGAAATATCGAGTACGAGCTGCTCCATCGGGCACATACCGTTACCGGCGCGGTTCACAATATACGGAACCGAACGGCCGAACTCATAGGCCGGTGACTGATTCCGGAGTGCTTCGATGGCATGATCGCTGATGATTTTCGCATATAAACGATCGATTCCGGCGTAACATAACAGAAGCGCCGCCGCCTTCCCGATTACCTTATCCGCGACACAGGCTCCGCGCAGCGCATCTTCCTCTTCGGATAAAAGCTTCATGATCGGAGCGATGCCCCGATCGTGTGAAATGAATATCCAGCCGTCCCGAACGGCGACAAAAGTCGCGTCGTCCTCATCCAGTCTTCGAACGGCCTCGCTTAGAAAGTCCATCGGTGAGTCCTCCTTTTTGCAGCGCGAAAAGAATCGGCGGGATAATCACAAGCTGGATTACGATTCCGACGATGCCGGTCGTAATTGCGGTCAGTACTGCAGCCGGATCCGCTTTCTCCAGACCGAAAAGACGCCCCATAACCAGCAGGCTCAGTGCGTATACGACTCGGCCGATGACCATCGCCAGAATCAGCGAGAGATAAATGCCGATAAGGCGCTCCGCGTTTGTAAAGACGATCCGGCCGGCCCCGCCATCCAAGAGCCTCTCCGCATTTGCAAAGCCGATCCGGCTTGTCCCGTCATCTCTGAGGCAATCCGCTCTAATATCGGATTGCTCGCGGGTCTCGCAAATTTCGGAGCGCCCGGGAAAGCGGAAGCGGGAAAGCCCCAGAGTGTGGTAGCAAAAGCCCGCGACAAGGCCGTAAACAGTCAGCTCGACCACCATGAACGGAAGGCGTGCTACAACCGGCATGCCTGTAATCAGGAAGCTCAGAAAAGGAGTGACCACTCCGACAATTAATCCGTATGCGGGTCCGAGAAGAAGTCCGGCAATCAGAACCGGGATATGCATCGGCAGAAACGTCGCCCCCGAAGCCGGCCCGCCGGTCAGATGAAACACCTGCGGTAACACAATACCGATTGCCAGCAGCAGTCCTCCGTAGGTTATCTTGCGAATCCATGTCTGATTACGCTCCGTACCCGGATGTTTTTTCTGGTCCTTACTCATATCGCCTTCTCAATTTCAGCCTGAAGCGTCTTCAAATCCTCTATAATCGAGAGACCTTGAGGGCAAGCCGCCTCACATAATCCACACTCGACGCATTGATCCGGCTTGGCGGAGGCGGGAATCGATTCATTCCACCACCATCTCGTGTGTCCGATGTTTTCGAACATTCCGTACTCGTTCCACAACTTAAAATTCTCCGGAATATTCACTCCTGAAGGACAGGGCATACAGTACTTGCAGCCCGTGCAACCGTTCCGAATTCGCTTTCTGAATGCTTCTGCGGCCTTGGCGATTGCCTCCGATTCCTTTTCGGAAAGAGGCTTGAAGTCCTTGAAGAGCCGGCCGTTCTCACGAACCTGTTCCATCGTTGACATACCGCTTAGGACGACTTTGACGTTCGGAAGGCTGCCGGCCCACCGGAGTGCCCAGGATGACGGCGATGCACCCGGAGTCACCTTGTCCAGCGCCGAATAAACGTCGTCGGGCAGCCTGGCCAGGGAACCGCCCTTGACGGGCTCCATTACGATGACAGGGATTCCGAGACTTGTCGCAAGCTCATAGCCCTTGATGCCCGCTTGCTCCTCCGTGTCCATATAGTTGAGCTGAATCTGGCAGAAGTCCCAATCATATGCCTTGATGATGCGCTCGAAAACCTCATACGAGTCGTGAAACGAGAAGCCCAGATAACGGATTTTGCCTTCCTTCTTGAGCTTCTCGCACTCCTTGATTATATCCAGGGCTACCGTCTTCTCCCAAAATCCGTCGTTCAGCGTATGGAGCAGATAGAAATCCACAAAGTCTTTGTCCAGTCTGGAAAGCTGTATATCCAGAATTTCCCGGATGTCCGAGGTCTTCTTCAAGAGCCAGCTCGGAAATTTGGTCGCCACATAGTAGCTCTCCCTTGGAAGCTTATTGAGCACGCGACCGGTAAACGACTCACTTTTGCTGTCGTGATACGTGAAAGCGGTATCAAAATAATTGACTCCGGATTGGTACGCCTCGATGAGCATCTGCTCGGCGAGTTCCTCGTCAATTTCACCGTCGGCACACAAAGGAAATCTCATACAGCCGAAGCCCAAAAGCGATGTCATTACGTCCAGTTTACCCATCTTGCGAAGTTCCATTTCTAATCCTCCTCGTTGACTCTATGCCCCGGCATTCGGGCGTTTTTTCTGTTCCTGTCCGGTAGGGCACAGGACAACCCGTCACTTGCGTATCGTAATTCATCAGATGATCACTCATCGCGTACAGTTTTTTCACGGGACATTCGAAGGAAACGTAATCGGGACCGGAAAGAGCCTCCAGGAGTCCGTGCAACTCCTTCCGGGAGATGACCTGTGCGCTTCGAATTTCCGGATACATTCGGCTGAAAGTACTCGAAAAAGCTCTTCCCTCGGACAAAGATTGTTGCTCTTCCTCCTCGGACAGGATTCGAACGGGCCATACATTCCGAACCGCTTTTCCGGGCAGGTGTCTGGATGCACTTAATGATTCCGCCAGAATATTTGCCTTTTCCTCGCTATTAAAATCCCCGGGGTACGGAGCTCTTCGTTCAAGCTCTGTTGAATCGTCCGAAATCATCCTGCTGCTCTTTTCCGGGCAGCTCAGCGCCAAAATATAGCCGGGTGCAAGTATGACGAAGTCGATTCTCGCCGAGCCGGCCCGGCTTACAACTTGCACATCATAAAGAACCAGCATCGGCTGACCGCATTCGGCGAGAAGCTGAGAAATGCTTCCATGTCGCTTCGCCTTCTCGCGAATCGACTCGAGCGCGTCCCGGAAAATAAACTTCGACTGGGGCGGTGCCTCCGCAAGCTTCTCCGAAAGTGCCTGAATCGCAACTCCTCCGTCTGAAAACGGCTTGGTAAATACCGGTCCCACGGGCTCCTCGATCTTATGCTTCGACCCCGCAAATAAATCCATCTTGTTCCTCGCAATCGTTTCTCGTGTTCTGATCCATAAGACAAAGCGCCGCCGCTTTAAAAATTCCTTCAAGCAGGTGCCGTGTCTTAAATGAAGAAGGTGTCCCGGACGATATGTTCGTCCGCGGCACCTTCTTATTATATCATTTCGTTCAACGGTCCCTTAAACTAAGCGTTTAATCTCTCAAACATTTTCTTGCCGGGAGACGAAAGGAGCAAGATCTCCGCGATAAAAATCACCAGGAAGAAACCCATGGAAGCGTACGCTGCGGCAGTGATGCTACCGACGCTCATGAAAAACGCGAGGTAGAGAAACAAGGGCATGGAGGCCAACGCAAATCCAAGCAAAACCGACAGCATGACCGACATGCTTTGCTTCACGATTTCCGCCTCGTTCCGCCATTCAAGCTTCGGCAAAAGCAGATTCACCAGTAGTCCCGCTCCGGATACCGCCAAGTTGAGCAGTGCCGGAAGAAGCATCATGATAAAGGTATTCTGTGCATTAAGGCCAAACCGAATTGCAATCACCAGAGAACAGAGAATCTGAGCCGGGACGAAAATGAATATGCTGAGCGCAAGCTTTGCCGCAAGAATGTCTCCGGTTCGGATCGGCAGCGACCGGAGAATCCAGAATTTCTTGCCTTCGAAAGAGATGGTCGCCGGGGTGGTAATCGTCATTGCTCCGAAAAAACAGAGCATGAGGGTAAGAATTCCGGCAATTTGCTCCAAGTTTATGTTCACCGGAAAATCTGCGTCCGCTTGAAAAAAGGACATGATTTTCGAGGGGCCGATTACGAGAACCGCGATCGTGGCCGCGATCATCATAATCGTTCCGAATGCGGTGTTGAAGACATAAAGCGTGCTCGAAAAGTATTTCTTGAGCTCAACGATCAGCAGCGTACCGCGCAGGGAACGAACCTTAAATGACAGGAGACGGTTCTTACTTTTGCGGTGATACGATCCCCTGCCAAACCGCGTCGCATACAGCACAACGGCAATCGCAAAGGGGGCAAAAATCACGGCCAGCGTTCCGATCGTATGAATCCATCCTCCGTCGGTGATAAAATTCGTCATCGCTTTCAACGGCCAAAATTTCTCGATGAGGAGCATCGCTTTTTCGGGTCCGGATTGAGCCACCTGCATATACACGGTATTTATTTGAAAATTTAACACCATATACCCTATTAGGATTACCATCGTAAGTCCGATCAGGATGATATTTCCGGCCGGAATCCGCTCCCGTATAAACGAAAACAGGTAGCCAAACATTAATGATACCGTTAAAGACAGTAACGGAACGATAATGACCAGAAGGATGCCCCGGAGCAACCCGAAAACGGAAAGCCCGCCGAAAGCAAAGATCGCAATCACGGTCGGAAGCAACATAATCACCAGAATCGGCGCGTCAAAAATATATTGTGTAACAAGCTTCGAAAGGACAATCGAACTTTTTTTGACGGGCAGAGACAGCAGGAGCTCCGCGTCCTTGGGTGTCGTTGATGTCGTCGCCCGCATCAGTCCGAATAACATGCTGATCGCAAGAGCCGATGTAAGCCCTATGAAGACCGCATATCTGGGTAAATTCAGCATCACGACCAGAGTATACGCCGACGCAACGGCTTGAAACGACATCGAACCGCCGAACAATACCACAAAAATGAAAATCGCGAACGCGGCGCCGATATACCGGCCCTTCTTCTTTTTTTGAAGCGACCCGACAAACGTCAGCAAATTCACACGAATTAAAGCCGGTAATCCGCTCATACGTCGCCACTCCCCTCTACCGTTCGCTCTATGTCGCTACTCCCCTCTTCGGTCAGCTCAAGGAATACCTCTTCCAGCGATTGGTTCCCCTTAACCGATTGCGTATCTCCGCTTGCAATCAGCTCACCGTTCTTAATAATCGCAATTTTGTTGCAGAGCTTCTCGGCCACCTCCAAGACATGCGTCGAGAAGAAAATAGCATTCCCCTTTTCGCAGAATTCCTTCATGATCGTCTTGACGGAGAACGCCGCACGCGGGTCCAAGCCGACAAACGGTTCATCCAGAATCAGGAGCTTCGGCTCGTGCACAAAGGCCGCAATGAATGAGAGCTTCTGCTTCATGCCGTGCGAGAAAGAGGAAATCTGATTGTTTAATTCGCCCGTAATCTCAAGCATGCGGGCATACTTCTCGATTCTTTGCGCCCGTTTCTCCTTGGAAACCTTAAAAACATCGGCGACAAAGTTCAAATACTGATTGCCGGTTAGGCTGTCATAGAGCTCCGGAGTATCCGGAATATAAGCAATCATTGATTTACAAAGGAGCGACTCTGCGGTGACGGAGTGGCCGTCGATTGTGATGGTTCCCGAATCAAAGGGTAAAATTCCGACAACGGATTTAATCGTCGTGGTTTTGCCCGCGCCGTTGTGGCCGATGAAGCCATATAAATCGCCGTTTTCCACTGACAGACTGAGATTCTTCACCGCGGTCTTGCCTCCCGGATAGGTCTTGGTCAAATGGTTGATTTGAAGCATACTGCTTACCTTCCCTCCGAATTATTTGAGTCGGTGCGATTCCGCACCGTGAGATTCTTCGAGTACATTCTTACATTATACGTCCATGTTTTTCTAACGCAAAGACTCTTCCGTAATTTCTGAATATTTCAGAATGAAATCTAAAAAAGAACCTCCCCTTCATTCTTCAGCCGCTCATCGAAAAACGCTCCGCAGAGTCCGGCGACGATATCAATGCCCTTCGTCCGTCAATGGATCCGGTCATCCCCATGATTTTTATACGCGGCGAAAAAGCGGAAGATCCGAGAAATTATAATGCGTAACGTTTCCTTTCGGATTCGCTCGTTTCCGGGAAAAACAGGCTTGTAAAAGCTACGCGCGCGTGTGATAATACTACGGGACGTTTAAAGGCCTGTTTTTTAGCGCCTTTCTCGCTTCGGGAGGATATATGGCATCCGATCAAATCAACAGAATACTCGAAACCGAAAAAGAAGCCGCGCAGATTGAGAAAGATGCCCGCATTCAAGCGGACGGCATCATGGAAGACGTTCGAAGCAAGGCAATCTCGGGTCGCGAGAAGACCTTGCGTGACGCCTCGAACAAGTTGAATCAGCTCCGAGCCGATTTTCGCGCAAACGATGAAGAATACCTTGCGTCAGCACGAGAGCGAGCGGAAAACAGTGCGAAAATACTACGGGAAAAGGCGACTCCGAACATGGATTCGGTCGTCGTGCTCACTGTTGATTTCATAGTCGGAAAGGGATAGAACTCATGGCGATTGTGCAGATGAAGCACATAGAAATCGTTGCGATGCAACGCGACGCCAAGAAAGTGGTCGAGCTGCTTCAGCGCGAGGGCATTGTCGATCTGACAGAACCCGATAAAGAGCCCGACCCCGATTCGGGCCTGACTCTGATTCCGGCCTCGGCGAGTTTGATTCAACTCGATCGAAACCTGGAGATGGTTCGCTCTTCCATCGCGGCTGTTGAGGAGTACGCGCACGTGAAGACCTCTATGTTGGCGAGCCTGTCGGGGCGAGAGGCTTTGACCTTAGACGAATTCACGGCTAAGGCGGACGAAGTGGAGCAACTATCACGAATCGCATATGAGATAGATGGTCTCCTTCGAACGGTGGATACCGAAACCCTTGCCATCATGCATGCCACGCACCAACTCGACCACCTTTTTCCGTGGAAGGATATGGATATTCCGATGATGTATGAGGGAACATCCCGTGTTGCGTGCCTGATCGGATCAATTCAGGGCTCCTATACCGATATAACCCTTCACGGCGCGCTGTTGGCCGCATTTGAGGCAAGCGCCCCGGTTTCGGCCGATACCGATTTGCCGCCTGCTTTTCCAGATTATGAAGCCGAGTTCGTCTCGGTGTCCAAGGAACTAACCTGCTTATGTGTATTTTGCCATCGAAACGATCGTGGAACCGTTGACGAGACCCTGCGTAAGATCGGTTTTATTGTTCCATCCGACCCCACCCGACATCCCCCGGCACACCGAA
>CAYGIB010000066.1:0-9228 GCA_964349735.1 uncultured Oscillospiraceae bacterium
CTCCTCCGCGGTCTCGACGGCGGAACCCATCGCGATGATCACGCGCTCAGCATCCGGCGCGCCGTAGTAGTTGAAAAGCTTGTAGTCCGTTCCGCGGATCGCATTAATCCGATCCATGTATTGTTCAACGATGGCCGGCAAAGCCAGATAGAAAGGGTTCGCCGCTTCGCGCGCCTGAAAGTAGATGTCAGGGTTCTGCGCCGTTCCGCGAAGGACAGGGCTGTTCGGAGAAAGCCCCCGCTTTCTGAATTCCTTGAGCGCATCGTAGTCCACCATCTCGGCAAAATCTTCATAATCAATCACGCTGATCTTCTGAACCTCGTGCGAGGTTCTGAATCCGTCGAAGAAGTGAAGGAAGGGTACGCGGCTCTTGATTGCGGAAAGATGAGCGACGGCCGCCAAATCCGCGACCTCCTGAACTCCGTTCGCAGCCAGAAGAGCAAAGCCGGTCTGACGACACGCCATTACGTCCGCATGGTCACCGAAAATGCTCAGGGCCTGTGCAGCCAGTGATCGGGCAGAAACATGAAAAACCGCCGGCAACAGCTCGCCGGAAATCTTATACATATTCGGGATCATCAGCAAGAGGCCCTGCGAAGCGGTATACGTCGTCGTCAAGGCTCCGGTCGCCAGAGATCCGTGAACGGTACCCGAGGCGCCGCCTTCCGACTGCATTTCCACAACGTTCACTGTCTGCCCGAAAATATTCTTCCTGCCCTCCTGCGCCCACTGATCCGTATAGTCCGCCATCGGAGAAGACGGTGTAATCGGGAAAATACCCGCTACTTCCGTAAATGCGTACGATGTGTACGCTGCGGCGGTGTTCCCGTCCATAGTCATTTTCTTAATTTCCTTTGCCATAACAATGATCTCCTTTATATGAAAAATTGAATTAAAAAATCATATAGCCGCCGACATCCCGACGAACCGGATATATTATAGCACAAGGTTGTCCATTCGTCCGACATTTTCGGGCGTTGAATCGACAAAATTCTGGCAAATTCTAAAACATTTGCAGATATGAGCAGGTGCAATCTGTGATATGATGTTGTTCGAATACAAACGGTCGAAGGAGAACGACAATGAACATTTCCTATCAGGGACCCGTGGTACTGATTATTATGGACGGTATCGGCTTAAGCGACACAGGGATCGGTGATGCTTTTCGCCTGGCAAACACGCCGACAATAGATAAGTGCATGGCGCAATACCCGATGCTCAAGCTCAAAGCACACGGTAAGGCGGTCGGTCTTCCGTCCGATGATGACATGGGCAATTCCGAGGTCGGCCACAACGCGATCGGAGCCGGACAAGTCTATAGTCAGGGAGCTAAGCTCGTAACGGAGTCTCTGGCTACTAAAGCGATGTTTGAAAATGTCGTGTGGAAGGACCTCATCGCAGGGACGTTAAACGGCGGAACGCTGCACTTAATCGGGCTTTTGTCCGACGGAAATGTACACTCCCACATTGATCACCTGCTGATCATGCTCGAGCAGGCCAAGATCGAGGGCGTTCGCAGAGTGAGGATTCACCCGCTTCTCGACGGCCGGGATGTCGGCGAGACCAGCGCTTTAATCTATGTTGATAAACTCGAGAGTAAGCTCTCCGATCTAAACGATGATTATACTGACTTCCGGATTGCATCCGGCGGAGGAAGAATGAAGGTCACAATGGACCGGTATTTTGCCAACTGGTCCATGGTGGAGCTGGGCTGGAAGACCCACGTGCTCGGTGAAGGGCGACTCTTTTCGAGCGCGACCGAGGCGATTGAGACGTACCGTAAAGAGATTCCCGGCGTCATCGACCAGGACCTCCCCGCCTTTGTCATCGGCGAGAACGGTCATGCAATCGGAACAATCAACGACGGCGACAGTGTGATTCTCTTTAACTTCCGCGGTGACCGTGCTCAGGAGCTGACGTTGGCTTTCGAATCGGATGACTCCTTCGATGCCTTCGACCGCATTCGCGTTCCGAAGATTCAATATGCCGGCCTGCTCGAATACGACGGGGATTTACATATCCCGAAGAAGTTTCTCGTGACCCCGCCTCTGATTCGTCACACGCTCGGCGAGTTATTGGCCGACAAGGGCATCCCTCAACTGGCGATTTCGGAGACGCAGAAATTCGGACATGTGACTTATTTTTTTAACGGCAACCGCTCCTCCAAGTTCAACGATGAGACCGAGGAATATATTGAAATTCTCTCCGATATCGTTCCGTTCGAGCAGCGACCGTGGATGAAATCCGCGGAAATCACCGATGTGCTGGTTGATAAAATCCTTTCAAACAAGTACCCCTTCGTCCGTGTCAACTTCCCGAACGGCGACATGGTCGGACATACGGGAATTATGGAATCCACAATCATCGGAGTGGAATCCGTCGATATTGCCCTGAAGAGAATTCTCCCCGCGATTGACCGGGTTGGCGGCATGGCGATCATCACCGCCGACCACGGTAACGCCGAGGAAATGTTTGAACTGACTAAGGACGGTCAGCCTTCGACAGACAAGACCGGAAGAATCAAGGCGAAGACCAGCCATACCCTGAACCCGGTCCCGTGCATTTTTTATGACAATACGCCGAACCGGGACCGGTACACGGTTCGCGAGGAGGATGGCTTCGGTCTTGCGAATATCGCCGCAACGATCAGCACCTTGCTGGGAGTAGAACCGTTAGACTGTTGGAATGAAGCGATGATTCGCCCATCCAGGCAGGACTGTACGCAATAAACGATGTTGCATGAACCTTTATTAAACAGATAGATGAGGAACGCCCCCGTCACCTAAAAATGGCGGGGGCGTTTGTCATACTCAAAAAGGAACTCAACGGAGTCGTTCACACAGAAATCGTCAGCCGCCCGATGTTGTCGGCGGTGCGGGAGTCGTTTCCGATTCCGGGGTTGTCACCGGCGGTTCGCCGGTCGGCGTCGGAGTGATGGTCGGCGTCAATATGACCGCTCCCGTAAGGGGATCAATGGTATGAATCGTCAAGCCGTCCGCATCCAGTACACCGACCAAAATCTTCGCGGTTATCAATCGATAGTAACTGGAGGACACCTTGACTCTCTTGACTTCCTCGCCATCTTTGTAGAAAACCTGATACGCGGATGCACTGATTGCGTTATGCGGATCGCGCTCTGTCGTGGTAACTCCAACCAGCTGAGTCGGATCCGCCACATACTCCACCGTTGTCGGAGCCTTGCTTGAGTGCGTCACGCCGACGAACTCGATGGTCATTCCGTCCGCAACGGGACGGCCGTAAATTTCTATCTTACACCAACCGCCCTTGCCGTTGTCCTTGGGTTTATACTCCGCAACCATGGCAATCGGGTACTCGGTGTTGTTCGTAAACTGAAAATTCGCTCCGCCCCAAGTCACGGTGGCATCTGTTCCGACCGCAACATAGGCGCTCGGCCACGAGTGCGGATGACGCTGGTCAATCTGAAGGTCAGCTTTCATCACGCTGTGATACATGGTACCTGAAACCTGACATATGCCTCCACCCAGCTCGTCTCTCAACTGACCGTCATAGATGCCTCCGGCCTCTTTATAGCCCTTTGCTACGGTTCTTTCTCCAACGAACTCGTTATAGTTAAAAAACTCGCCGGGTTGCAAGACCAATCCGTTTACCGTTTCGCAGACCAAACGAATATTCACATTACGGTTCTTGTCGTCAGATGTGCTGGTGGTCGTTGACGATACAAGCCCTAAATTACTTTCCAAAAATTCCTTCGTTACGTTGGGCGTCTGAGTACTTGAGCTCACGAAAACTGTCTTGATGTATTCTCCTTTGTCCAAGGCCTCTTTGACATCTTCAATCGCGGCATCGATTCCAATGAAAACGCCGTCCTGAGAAGGCTCGATGATGAACACCTTGTTCTCAACGTCAAATTCAGTTACGGATGCCTCCTTGAGTTCCGTATTCAACGGATCCAAGACCGCATGAACCAATTCGCTGACCTTATCCTTACTTAGCGTAATGGCGGTCTGGAAGTACAGGGGGGTCGTTTGAAGTGCAAGCACTGTATCGTACCTGGCCTGAAGAATTTCAGTCTCTGTAGACCCTTCCGCCGAGCGACCGTATTGATAGGCTTCCTCGGCGATTTCCTCAATATTGTATTCAAGACTCAATCCGGCTGTTTGTAACGGATATTCCGTTCCGCCGACGGAAAGAATGATGTTCATATCCTGATTGTTCATTCCGGGATTATCGGTAAACATCGATAAGACATCCTGAACGGTTTTACCGGATACGTCTTTCCCGTTGATATATATTCCCTTATAAATCGTATTGCCGTCGAGAGCCGCCTTCATCTCTTCGAGCGACACTTTCGTACCGTTTCCGCTCGGTACGGATGTTCTCGGATTGGCTCCTCCGTTGGCGAAATAATACGTCGCGGCACCGATTGCGATCAGCACCGCCAGGACGATTCCGCCAATCAATATTGCCTTTGTCGGCTTCTTCTTGTATTGAGCTTTCTTTTTCATCTTTGTTGTCACCTATTCTGATGTCTTGCGCTTTCTATATCGCATAACACTTTGTAGTAATATAATTCGGGTACCATCTAGAAAGGTACTACACAGAGCATAATTCTGCAAGTAGCTTATGATGAAAAATGTCCATATAACGTCATTTGGCACAAATTCCCATGAAAATTTTAGTGTTTTCCCGTCGTCTTTTCTATATACAATGCTCATTTGAGGAGTATAATTAGGCTGATTTGACATAAGTAAGTCTGACATCGATTTTCGAGGAGACATTTATTAATGGTAACGAAGCTTCACCGACACATGGGCGCTCTGATTCGAGAGAATGTTCTTTCTTCCCTTCCCGATAAAAAAGCGATTCGTATATCTCCCTTCTGGTACAGCATCGGGAATATGCTTCCCGACATCTGTTGGCTTCCTTTGACGCATCCGCACTTTGCCCAACGTTCTCAGCCTTATATGAGCGAGATGCTGGATACGACGATTCGAAAGCATGCGAACCAGCGTTCCGATGCCCTGTTCATTTCGCCGATTTTTTCGCTGCGTCTCGGCGTAGTTTGCCATTATCTCTGCGACTTCTTCTGTGTTGCACATCAGGGAAAGGGTATCAACGGCGCCAAGCACCATCTCAACTACGAGCATGAGATGCGCGATTTTTTCTATGAAAACCGAAATGAAATTGAAGCATTGTGTCGCTTCGTTCCGGACCGTTTTTCGTTAATCGATTTACCCGCAAATACAGACGCCTTACTCGACGAGTTTCGCCGTTGGCACGATTCGTATTCCGAGAAGCAATATGAGCACATCAGTGATTTCTTGTACTCAAAAAACGAATCCGGCGACCGGGTCGAGGCTTTCCTGACCGATATTCGCACGGCAATCGCCTGTTGCACAAGCCTCATTTACGTTCTCGCGCTCCAGAACAACTAATTCTTCTTCCATATATTTTTTCCTGAAGTTCAAACTCGACGCAACCCGTCGAGTTTTTATACTGCCGAGATGCTTGCGCATCCTCGATAATTTACAAGCGTCGAAAGACTCGCGAGTCTTCAGGGTATCATTGAATTCCGAGATATTCGCGCACCCTTCGGGTGACGGATCCTTTGATTTCTCTCAGCATCGTGCATGCGATTGATTTGGAATCCGCGTACACTCCGAAGTAAACTTTTAGCTTCGGCTCCGTGCCGGAGGGTCGGACACAAGCCCAATCCAAGCCCTTTTCTCCTCCGATCCCGTACAAGAGCACGTCGGACGTCGGCATATCGATATTGGAAACGTGCCGAATTCCGGACGAGAAGTCGTATTTTTTAGAAACTTTATAGTCCCGAATCGTACATGCGCCATACTTCCCGAAAAGACTCCGCGCATGCTCGCTGTCCGTTTTATGCGCTTCCTCCCGAAGGGAATCCATCGCTCCCCGAATGCTTTCCGTTCCTTCTTTGCCCTCTAAGGTAAAGGAAACGGAATCCTCAATACCGTAACCGAAGCGCGCGTATAAATCTTCCAGTCGTTCAATCAACGTTTGTCCGCGATCGAGGGATTGAGCGGCCAAACCCGCAATCAGCATCGACGCAACGACGGCATCCTTATCGCGGACATTCAATCCGGAGAGATATCCATAACTCTCCTCGAAACCGAACTGAAAATGCTTGTCTCCTTCTTCATCGTCGATACGGATACGTTCACCGATAAATTTGAAGCCTGTAAGCGTCTCCTGAAGCTCCACTCCGTAATGTGTGCATATGACGCCCGCGAGTCGGCTGGACACAATGGTTGTTACGGCAAATGAATTTTCCGGTAGGATCCCCGCATCTTTTTTGAATCCGAGAATGTAGTCGAGTAGTAATAATCCAATCTGGTTTCCGGTCAGACTCTTATAATCCCCGGCCGCTTTATCCAGAACCGCCACGCCGACCCGGTCGCAATCCGGATCGGTTCCGATGACCAGTTCCGCTCCGACGCGGGATGCGAGCTGAACCGCCATAGCCAGCGCGTTCGGATCCTCCGGATTGGGGGTGCTGACCGTCGGGAAGTTCCCGTCCGGCAATTCCTGCTCGGGTACGACATGAACGTTGCGAAATCCGACACGAGACAGAATCCGTCGAACCGGGAGGTTGCCCGATCCGTGAATCGGGGTAAACACAATCGACATTTCCCGGTGTCTCTCGATGGCCGGGCGGTCGATGACGAGTTCGGTAAGCATCTCGGTATACCGTTCGTCCAGATCTTCTCCGATATACCGAAGCAAGCCTTTGGAAACTGCTTGGTCGACGGTGAACGGATGAATGTCGCGGATGTCTGCAATTCGCCCCATATGATCCAGAATCTTATCGGCCGCTTCCGGCGTCACCTGACCGCCGTCCTCGCCGTATGCCTTGTAACCGTTATAATTCGGCGGATTATGGCTGGCCGTAATCATGATTCCGGCAAATGCTCCGTAGTGACGAACCGCAAATGAAAGGAGCGGAACCGGCCGCAGCATGTCAAACAAGAGAACGCGTACGCCCTCTGACGCGAGGGTACCGGCGGCAACCGCCGCAAATTCCGGTGAGTATCTTCTGGAATCGTAGGATATGACCACTCCGCGTTCCGCCGCACGCGGTCCGGCATCCTTCACATATCGGGCGAGCGCAGCGGTCGCTTTCGCCACGGTGTATTTATTAATGCGGTTAATGCCCGCTCCGATGATTCCCCGCAACCCTCCGGTACCGAATTCCAGCTCCCGGTAGAAACGTTCTTCAATCTCTCGCGAATCCGACCGGATTTCAATAAGCTCGGAACGCGTTTGCTCGTCGAAATAGGGATCCTGGGACCAAAGCTTGTATAGATCAGATACAATAGGCATATTCTTTCCCTCCATATTTTGGAAATGGAATCTATATGTAACCGGCCATTCCCCGGACACTGACCTCGCCTGCCGAAACGGCCGTCTCCGTGCCGTCGGGATAGCGAATGATCAGCTCCCCCTGGCTGTTGATGTCCAGCGCCGTTCCGATTCGTTCCTTTTCGCCGACGACATGGACTTCTCTTCCTAAGGTGACACAATTCCTGCGATATTCTCCGAGAAATCCGTTCGGGTCGAGAAGGAATTTCGGATACATTCGCGAAAAATGCCGCAGCACCGAAGCGAGAAGCACCGGTGAGGAAGGCTCCGGGACACCTTCCATGAGCAAAGATGTCGCAGTTTCCCGGAGCGGATCGGAAAAATGATGCTGCAGAACATTCACGCCGCATCCGATCACGGCAAAGGAAAGTCTGTTATCCTCAAAACTCGTCTCTGCTAATATACCACAGAGTTTTCTGCCGTTCATCAACGATACAATATCGTTCGGCCATTTGATGCCGATTTCAATCCGGTACAGCTCTCGAATGGCCCGAAAAACGCAAAGCCCGAAAAGGAGAGAAAGCATTCCGGAAACCTCCGTCGAGATCCGCGGACGAATCAATACGGAAAAACAAAGCCCCTCACCCGGCGCCGATATCCAAGTCCTTCCCCTTCGTCCTCTTCCTGCGCTCTGATAGAGCGCGACGAACACTTCGTTTTCCGCAGCGCCCTTTTCCGCGGCCTCTCGCGCAAGGCGGTTGGTCGATTCGGCGACATCCGTGACATGAACCGAAAATATTTTCTTCGTGCCTTCTTCGCCCGAAAAAGAGTCCTCAAACTGCCCCGTAAAGCGTTCCGCCTCCGAGCCGAGGCGATACCCGCGGTTGGATAGCGCCTCAATCGGGTATCCGTCGCGGCGAAGTCGATTCATTCTTTTCCAGACGGCGGATCGCGTGCACCCCAAGCGCTTGGCAAGCTGGGCACCGTTCAGATAGCCCCCTTTGGCTTCGGACAATGCCCGTATCAGATCACCCTGCCAATCGTTCACTTCCGGTTCCTTTTCGAGAAGTACGGGATTACAGCAATAACAGCAAATGCGCACGCGAATAAAAGAGAAACGACTCCGCCAATCGCAAGTCCCGGCGCACGGAACTCAAGCCGAACCGTATGGGTTCCTGCGGAGAGCGGCACACTGATCAGCGCCTCCTGATACGGCAGGATATCGGTTTTTTCGCCATCCACCCAGAGCGTCCATCCCTTCTCGTACGGTATCGTCGTCAATAGAATTCGATCCTCCTCGAGAGATACGCTTGCCGACACCCGGCCGTCCTCCGCTTCAAGCCCGGATATTCCCGAAGCGGGAGCCTGTTCGGAAAGAAGTTCCGCGTATTTGCTTGTGTCACAATAGCAGAAAACGGGCGCCATGAAAGCCACAACGTTCTGCTTCTTATCAAACAGAAGGCGAACGTCAATCGTCTCGCCCGGAGTAAAGCTACCAAGATATGTGATCAGTGTGTAATGTGAGACATTCGAAAAACCGACCGTCTCGCCGTTTACCAGCACCTGTCCGTCAAAGCCGCATCGCATAAACGGTACGGACAGATAGAG
This sequence comes from uncultured Oscillospiraceae bacterium, assembly GCA_964349735.1. Classification (GTDB taxonomy): domain Bacteria; phylum Bacillota; class Clostridia; order Saccharofermentanales; family Saccharofermentanaceae; genus JAAYCT01. The sequence continues at coordinate 8,920 of CAYGIB010000066.1, forward strand.
CGGATCTTCCGACTCGACGATAATCTCATAATCGACGGAAATCCCCGTCTCGGGATTGATCTGCAGGTAATACATCAGAGCGCTTCCGTCGTCAATAATCGGTTCAACGCCGAGCTTGTCCCAATCGACCGGTTTGGCAACCTCCAGTCCAAATTGCTCTTCACCGGTTTGAATCGCATTAAATATCGTCATGTTTAGATTCTTTGCGGGATAATAAATCATCTCGTCGCTCGAAATCGATTCAAACAGCGACTCCAGCCAACGGTTCTGAAATTCGAAATAATTCTTCTTCTCAATGTCCTTTTCGAG
>CAYGIB010000067.1:0-8955 GCA_964349735.1 uncultured Oscillospiraceae bacterium
CCTGTAGACAAAATAAGCCGGTATATCGGCATATTTAACGCTGTTATTTTTGCGCCGGAGGATACACAACTGATCAAAGAAGGCCCGTCCGTACGAAGGCGGTATCTTGATTTACTGATATCGCAAGTACGGCCGCGTTATTTTTACGCTCTTCAGCGTTACTCCAAGCTGCTGCAGCAGAGAAACCGGACCCTTAAGATGATTCGCACCGCAAAGGGAGCGCACGGATTAAGCCTTGAGGAGGAAGCCGAGCTTGAAATCTGGGACGATCCGATGGCACAAATTGCATCAGAAGTCATCGAAGAGCGCCTCGCTTTTTCAGAGCGGGTCGCGGTATCGGCAGCGGAGCATCATAAGAGGATTTCATCGGAGAGCGAGACACTTTTCGTGAAGTATCGGCCGGTCGTCGGCCTCAAGGAGGCATTAGCGGACCGCGATGAAAATGCATCGATTCGAAGTGCCGCTCAGAAACACCTGTTATCGCGATGGAAAGCCTCTCATCAAGAGGATTACGACAAGGGAATAACAACCTTCGGCCCGCATCGAGACGACCTGGAGCTTTCTTTGGACGGGGAGGGCCTGCGATCGTTTGCCTCACAGGGCCAGCAACGATCTGCCGCACTGGCGCTCAAAATGGCTGAGCTCGACATTTTAAGAGAGGAAACCAAGGAATCGCCGGTTTTGCTCTTAGACGACGTTTTCAGCGAACTGGACGCACAAAGGCGTACCGCTCTTATATCGGGTCTCGGTAAAGCACAGGTTTTCATTACGTGCACGGACAAAGCCTTCATATCCGAGGAACTGGTACCTCTTTGTCCGGAATTATTTACCGGCGCTGAAGCATTTGCTTTCTACCGGGTTTCCGACGGAAACGTAATACCGGAATAATGCCCGTTTTCCAACTTTACGGATCACGGAGCGGCTCGAAAAGAACCGTCGTGAAAGACCCGGCAATTATAGGAGAACAAAGAGAAGTAATTTAGAGAAACAGGGCTCCGAACGCTTCTTGTGGTATAATATTATTGTTCGCATGACATCGGTCGGCGTACGTCAAATCCGGAGGGAGAGACGCGAAATATGTACATCCACATCGGCGGAGAGTATGTGGTATCCGATAAACTGATCATAGGAATCATCGATCTCAATCACGTATATTCGCACCAGGCCGATATGAAGCGTTTTATGACTGCGCAGGAGCAATCCGGGCGCATGGAGTATATCGGAAAGGAAATTCCGCAATCTCTGATCGTTACGATGGATCGGTCTTTTGTATCACCGCTATCGTCTCATACGCTTTTCCAGCGAATGAAGTGACGCGAGATAAATCAAGATACGAGCGGGCCCAAGAGCTCGTAACAATGTTACAAACGCCGAAAAATCAAGGAAATGAGGCGTTTCGAAGCGCAAGACGACAAGGCTGCCGGAGAACGAGGCGATATCCTCTGAAGAGAGAACACAACAGGGAAAAAGAATCAAAATAAAGGGGTTAACAAAATGGCAAGCAATCATGACGAAGAGAAAAAGCCCGCAGTTGACAAATACTACCGACCGATGGATGAGAACTTTGATTCATCGGATGAACTGGATAATTTAGCGAACAATCCTCGTGCGCTCACGGACGATTATTCGGAGGAATCACTGGACGAGATTGCCGGTGTGTCAGCCGGACAGGACCAGTTTGATACACGTAACACATCGAATTACGATGACACGGACATTCAAGTCTTAGAGGGCCTGGAGGCGGTTCGTAAGCGCCCCGGGATGTATATCGGCGACACGACGCTTCGGGGCCTCCACCATTTGGTATACGAGATTGTGGCGAATTCCGTGGACGAAGCGCTCGCAGGACGTTGTGACACAGTGGTAATCACACTGAACAAGGACGGCTCCGTTACGATTGAGGACAACGGTTCGGGTATTCCGGTCGGAATTCACCCGCAGCGCGGAATTCCGAGCGTTGAAGTCGTTCATACTGTCCTTCACGCGGGCGGAAAGTTCGGAGGAGGGGCGTACAGCGTATCCGGAGGCCTTCATGGAGTCGGTGCGTCTGTGGTGAACGCCTTGTCTTCGTCCATGAGGGTACAGGTATGCAGAGACGGGACTGTGTTCGAGATTGGCTTCGAGCGCGGTATAACGAGCGACCCGATGAGGATTGTCGGGAAATGTGAGCCCTGCGTAACCGGTACGAAGACAATCTTTACGCCGGATGAACAGATATTTCCCGACCGCATTTTTGATTTCTCAACAATGATTACCCGGTACCGCGAAATGGCCTTCCTGAATAAGGAAATCACCATTATCCTGACAGATGATCGTCCGGACGAGCCAATCGTAAAGACGCTCCATTATGACGGCGGCATTATTTCTTTCGTTGAATATCTCAACCGGCACAGAGAAACACTGCATAAACCGCCGATCTACATTGCACAGCGATCAGGAGATTCCTTTGTCGAGGTTGCAATTCAATACAACGACTCATTTGCTGAAAATGTTTATTCCTATGCGAACAACATTGCAACGGTCGAAGGCGGAACCCATCTGACCGGCCTCAAATCGGCATTAACCAAGGTCATTAACGACTATGCACGCAAATACAAGTACCTGAAGGATGGCGACAAGAATCTCCAGGGAGAGGATGCGCGCGAGGGACTCGGAGCAATTGTAAGTGTCAAGCTACCGGAGCCCCAGTTCGAAGGACAGACTAAATCGAAACTCGGAAATGCCGAAATCAGAACGATGGTTGAGTCTGTCGTTAACGAGAAACTCGCTCAATATCTTGAGGAGAACCCACAGACGGCCAAGATCGTCATGGAGAAATGCCTGTCTGCTTCTCGAGCCCGTGAGGCCGCTCGAAAAGCAAGAGATCTGACAAGAAGAAAGAATGTTTTCGAGTCGAATGCCCTCCCCGGTAAGCTGGCGGATTGCCAGGAGAAGGATCCGGCACTGTGCGAAATATTCATCGTCGAGGGAGATTCTGCCGGAGGTTCGGCCAAACAAGGCCGGGAACGCAAATACCAGGCAATTCTGCCTCTTTGGGGGAAGATGCTCAACGTCGAGAAGGCCCGAATTGACAAGGTTTACGGGAACGAGAAGCTTCAGCCGGTCGTAATGGCGCTCGGAGCCGGAATCGGAGACGATTTTGACGCGGAGAAGCTGAGATATCACAAGGTCATCGTAATGGCAGATGCGGACGTGGACGGATCACACATCAGAACCTTGCTGTTAACCTTTTTCTTCCGCTATTTAAGGCCCTTAGTTGATGGAGGCTATGTTTATATCGCCTGCCCGCCGCTGTTTCACGTTTATCAGGGCAACGAGGGGTATTACGCATATGATGAGCGCGACGTAGAACGCATTAAGAGAGAGACGGGCTGGAAAGAGCCCAAACTACAAAGATATAAGGGCCTCGGAGAAATGAGTTCAGAGCAGCTTTGGGAAACGACCATGAATCCCGAAACAAGAAAGCTTCTTCAAATACATATTGAAGATGCCCAGGCGGCCGATGAAGCATTTACGCTGCTGATGGGCGACAAGGTTGAACCGAGGAAAGAATTCATTCAAGAAAATGCCAAATACGCAGTTACGGATGTTTAGCCGGAAATAGAACCCGCTTGCTTTCATGAAATGATGTCAATCTCTGCCGATAAGCGGACAATAATGCCCCGCAATTTGCTGGAGTCCGGAAAAATATTTCAGGATTCGCGTGAAACGACCATCCCTCTGCAATTGAATCGTTGCTAATTACACTTGCGACAGTTTGTATTGACAGAAACCTTATAAATCACGCGCTGTTTCACGTGAAACAACATAAATATATGCGTCTCAGAAACAATGAACACTGTTACAAAGGTTGATTTGCCGGTATAAACAAGCACATTTATCCGGTGATACTGATTCCGGCAAAATCAACACCCAATGACACTTCCGGCGAAACACCCAAGACTTGTGCGTCGAATTTCAGAGATATTTATATGAGCAATGCGCTCAAAAGGGAACAGGAATCGTTTCTCATCGGCCTTTCGACCAAGATAATGCAAATGAGCATCCAATCGCGCGCGACGATCCTTTGCTATGATCCAACAACTATAAGCAAATACAACGGGAACATATCGCGGCCGATAGAAGCATTAGACAGAATAATAACGTAAGAAACACATCGATGTTGCATTGAAGCCCTTTTTGGGGGCAAATAATGCAATTCTTATGGCATTATTCATAATGATGACGGATACCAATGCAAAGTAATTATCGGTTAAGCAAATTGCGACAGAAAGATATCTCGGGTTCCCGCGAGATTAACCCCACACTTCTGATTGGGCGGACCGCAAAAAACTACACCGGGTGTCCTTAATTGAATTCTGTTATACTCGCATCTGTTCTGTTTCGACCGGATTCGTACCGTTCGTGACGCGAAGCAGAAAATTCGCACAGGAAAAGGACAAACAACAGATTGACCGCAGATCGGAGCTCGAATTCGGTGACCCGTTATCGTCAATCTAGGTTTTTAATGTTTCACGTGAAACATTCTCTGGGTACGCGTGAACGTATAACTCAACCAAGAGTATGGAGTGAAAGCGATTTGTTGCGGGTTGCGGGAAACGATCTAAGACAAATAAGATTCATTATCATTTCGAGTAATGAAGCGGTGCTGATATCATAATCCGGCGGTTGTTGATGCCGGTATCACTTGCGAGTCAATCCAATCATAATTGTTTCACGTGAAACAATTGGAAAACAAGCGAAAGAGTGCATTTTGGGTTGAATAAACGGACGTTTGTGGAAATCGGTAAACAAATTGACATATTACGAGAGGATTCTTCTGTTATTATAAACCTATAAATTCGCGAGTGAGGGAATAGATGATGATGGCGTACGTGATTTCTGTAGTAAATCAAAAGGGCGGAGTCGGAAAAACAACAACTGCGATTAACCTGGCGGCATACTTGGGGTTAAAAAACAAGAAGGTACTTTTGGTTGATCTGGATCCTCAGGGAAACGCGACAAGCGGCTATGGATTTAACAAGGCGGAGTTGGACTCATCTGTGTATGATGTTCTGATCAATGAGGCGGAAATTACTGAGGTGATTCAATCAACAAATCGAAAAAACATAGAAATGTGCCCAACCAACATCAATTTGGCTGGAGCGGAGGTCGAATTGGTCTCCGCAATGTCCCGTGAGACAATTCTAAAGAAAGCGATTCAGCCGATTCTCGATAAGTACGATTTTATTCTCATTGATTGTCCGCCCTCTCTCGGACTGCTTACGATAAATGCGCTTGCTGCTTCTACCGGTGTACTGGTTCCGATTCAAGGTGAATATTATGCGTTAGAGGGGCTGACACAGCTTGTTGATACAATAAGCCTTGTCAAGAGACATCTGAATCCAATGATTGGGATTTTTGGCGTGGTATTAACGATGTATGATCATAGAACGCAACTGACCCGACAGGTTGCGGATGAAGTTGAGAAGTATTTCGGGGAGAAGGTATTCGATACCGTAATTCCAAGGAACGTTCGTCTGGCAGAGGCTCCGAGTTACGGGAAGACCATCGCGGAATATGATTCGAAGTCGAAAGGTGGTACGGCCTACGCAGCGTTGGCGTTGGAAGTCATTAAGCGTGCGAAAAACAGGTAGAAACAGAGAACAAAGTAAACGCATAGATATGCATCGATACAATAACGGTGAAAGAGGTGGTTTTATGGGACCCGCTGGAAAAGGACTGGGAAAAGGCTTAGGTGCACTGCTTTCGGTCGAAGGAATACCGGAACAGGCGATGGATTCGGTGGTAGAGCTCAAAATCAACGATATTCATCCCAACAGCGGACAGCCCAGAAAGGCCTTTAATGAGGAAGGGTTACGTGAGTTGGCGGACTCGATTATCGAGAACGGCATCATTCAGCCGATTATCGTTGCCAAAAGAGGAACCGGATACCGAATCGTTGCCGGGGAGCGACGTTGGCGTGCCGCAAGAATTGCCGGATTATCCGTTATCCCCTCCATTGTTCGTGAATTAAGCGATCAGCAGACCATGGAACAGGCCTTAATTGAAAATATTCAGAGAGAAGACCTGAATCCGCTGGAAGAAGCTTTTGCGATGGACCACCTCATGAAGGAACATGGTCTGACGCAGGAGCAATTGTCCAAGAAGTTGGGAAAAAGCAGGCCCGCAATTGCAAATACTGTTCGATTGCTCAGTATAGATGCATCCTTGATGGATTATATACGGAACGGAGACTTGTCCGCAGGCCACGCAAGGGCTCTTCTGGCACTCCCGGGCGGTGAGGAGCAACGGAAAGCCGCGGACCTTGTTATGACGAAGGATTTCAGCGTGCGGGAAACGGAGGAGTATGTTAAGAAGCTTCTTTCCCCCGTACCAATCAAAGCGATAAAGGGTCAGGATTTATCCGGCGAGGCGCAGGCCATCGCAATGAGCGCCAGAGATGTTGAGAGACGCCTGACCAAGCACTTCGGAACGAAGGCAAAATTAAAGATCAAGGATCCGAGTGTCGGTAGAGGATCGCTAATCATTGACTATTTCTCATATGACGACTTGCAGCGTCTTTTAGAGATTATTAAGGCGTGATGTTGCCGAATAACAACGTTTGTAACAGTGTTACAATGACTTCGCATTCATAAAGCTGTCAACGGAGCGTGGGAATGCCACATATATACGATGTTTTCTTGCGTGGTCTGCCGCTTATATTGATGATTGGTCTGGGAATGCTTCTTCGCAAGAGACAGGTCTTGAGCGAAAGTACCATTCCTGAGATCAAAAAGCTGATTGTGCAGGTTACGCTTCCCGCCATGCTTCTGGTGACGTTTGCTCAAACGGATTTTCGCGCGGAATACTTGCTTCTTTTTGCCGTAATATTCTTGTTTTGCTGTTTGATGCTCGCACTCGGAATTCTTTTGGGTAAGAAAATCAGCCCGAAGAATCCGTATTTCCCTGCGCTTTTTACCGGGTTTGAAGCCGGAATGATGGGATATGCCTTGTTTTCGACCTTTTTCGGAAAAGAGAGAACCTATGCATTTGCGGTGGTTGATATCGGTCAGGTGCTCTTTGTTTTCTTCGTGCTGGTCTTTTTCTTGCGGAAACGAAGCGGTGCAGAGACGTCTTTCCGGATTCTTCTGCGCGATTTTGCGCTCTCGCCGATTATCATTGCAATCATCTCCGGAATGATTCTCGGCAGCACAGGTTTATACGGGATAATATCCGATTCTGTGATGACCGGTGCGATTGAAGAGACACTGATGTTGCTCGGAGCGATGACGCAGCCGTTAATCTGCCTGATGATTGGGTTTGAACTTCGGTTGCGATTTGCACACCTGAAAAAGCCTCTTGTTGCGATTGTGATTCGGGTCGGATTCATGCTTGTGGCGGCATTTTTCGTTAACTTGCTGATTATCGATAAAATCCTCGATTTGGATCCCATTTTTCACCTTGCCGTGTATACAATGTTTCTTCTGCCGCCGCCTTTTGTCATACCGATATATTTGGGCAAGGCGTCCGAAAGCGAGAAGGAGGAAATCCTCGACACACTATCGCTACACATCATAGTATCGCTAGTCGCATTTATGTTCATTCTGCTAATTACTCAGTAAGCATAGCGCCAACCGTCGGGTGCTTGTCAAATATTACAACATGAAGTATAATGCGCACAGTCGGCCGTTGAAACCTTAACGAGCGAAAAGGGATATCACAGGCGAACAAAACGGGAGGGTACACGATGTCACAGAAGCTTTCATCCGGAGTCCTTAAATTGCTGGCCGGAGTTATTGCGGGAGCCATCCTTCTAACCGGATGCACGTATCTCCGTAACGCAATCGACGAAACAAAAAAGACAAAGAAAATATCGGGATATGTGGAGCCGGTCTATGAGGCGGATTTCAACGAATTTGCCGATCAGGTTTTCGCCGCCTTTGTGTCGACGGATCAGGTATCTCTTCAAGGTATGGTTCTGGATGCAAAGAAGTTTGGAATCAAAGAGGCGCAAAGCAGCTGGGGCGATTTCAGCAGCGAGGCCGAGGAAGAAGATTGGGCGTATCTGGAGGCACTGATTGAAGTTCTCGAGGAATATGAGTACGACGATTTGAGCCGCGGACAGAAAATAACATACGACATGTTAATGCGTTTCCTGGAAGGAGAGCTTTCCGTAAAGGACTGCCCGGATTTCTACGATCCGCTGAATCCGTACCAGGGAAACCACCTTTTCCTGGCATATAATCTGGACACCTATCAGATTGTCGATAAGGATGATCTGGATATGTACATAACGCTGGTTAAGGATATCGAGCCCTATGTAGAAAGCTTATGCGAGTATGAGCGCAGACGGGAAGAAGACGGCCTGTTTATGCTCGATGACTATGCGGATATGGTCTTGGAAGATTGCAATAATACCATCGATTCCGGAGCCGAAGAATTTATTAGTGGCTTCGAGGAGAGAGTTTCGGAATTCGACTGGCTCGAGGATACGGAAAAGCAAGAATATATGGATAAAAACAGAGAGTACGTCGAGAAGTATGTCATTCCCGCATACGAGCTGATTTGCGAGACGATCGAGGATTTGAAGGGATCCGGCGAGGATGGTTACGGACTGGCGCGGTTTGATGGGGGTAAAGAATATTACGCCCGGAAGGTTCAGAAGGTAACCGGGACCGATATGACCGTCGACGAGACCTTTCAAAAGATTGAAAAAGTCGCGCTGGAGGCAAACGCAACCATGGAAGATCTGATTATGCAGGTAAATTACGATCTGTTGTCGGACGCTTTCATGTCGTACACAACACCGGAGCTGATCATCGAAAATAATCTTAAAATGATGAACGGACGCTTTCCGGAAATACCCGACGCACCGGACGAGCTCTATGTCGTTAAGGAAATGCCGGAGAGCATCGCGCGATTTGCAGCCGGAATGTATAATCTGCCACAGATTGACGATCCGTGGAGCAATGT
>CAYGIB010000068.1:0-8811 GCA_964349735.1 uncultured Oscillospiraceae bacterium
CGGACGAGCGGATACGATCCGGTCAAGATGTCCGCATCGTATTCGGGAAGCCCGAACCCGTTAATGTAGCGTTCTTTACGGGCCTCACGCAACTCGGGAATCTCGCGGGCGGTCTCGTCGATGAAGGCTTGCTCGATATGAATCGGCAGGAGATCCGGCTCGGGAAAATACTTATAGTCGTGCGCGTCTTCTTTACTGCGCATTGCGTAAGATACGCCCTTGGCATCATCCCAGCGACGGGTCTGCTGTGTAACGGTTTTGCCCGACGACAATAACTCGATCTGACGCGCGGCCTCTGATTCGATAGCACGTGTAATTGCCTTCAGCGAAGCCATGTTTTTCGTTTCGGTCCTTGTTCCGAGCTTCTCGGTGCCGACGGGACGAACCGAAAGATTGATGTCCGCACGCATCGAGCCCTCCTGCATTCTGCAATCGGACACGCCGATGTACTGCAATGTGGTCTTCAGGCGCTCCAAATAATCGATAACTTCTTCTGCGCTTCGAAAATCGGGCTCGCTGACAATCTCAATCAGTGGTACGCCGCAACGGTTGTAATCGACCAGTGTACAATCCTCGAACGGATCGTGAACCAGCTTGCCCGCATCTTCTTCCATATGCATTTCATGAATTCTGATTACCTTTTTTGAAACTCCTTCGCCAATTTCGACGAAGCCGTTTCGGCAGATCGGCAGATATAGTTGCGATACTTGATAGGCCTTAGGAAGGTCAGGATAGAAATAATTCTTCCGGTCAAACTTGCCTTGTCGTGTAATTGTACAGTTCAATGCGAGGCCGGCACGGACAGCGAATCGCACTACTTCGCGATTAAGTGCAGGTAGAGTTCCGGGCATACCGGAGCAGATTGCGCAGACCTGCGTATTCGGTTCGTTTCCGAAGGCAGTCGAACAACCGCAGAATATTTTGGATTCGGTAGAAAGTTCGACGTGGACCTCGAGCCCGATAATTACCTCGTATCCGTTCATTTTATATCCCCTCCCGCCGTCTGCTCGACGCTTTCGCCGGGGAACCTCAGATGGTACTCCGTCGACCGCTGGAACAGGCAGGCCGCATCGACCATGAGCTGCTCGCTACGATACGGGCCAATCAGCTGAAGACCTACGGGCAGGCCTTTTCGGTCAAAACCACACGGGATCGATGCTGAAGGAAGGCCGACGATGTTCGGTAAGACGGTATAAACATCACCGAGGTACATCTTAAGCGGGTCCGACAGGCTTTCGCCGATCCGAAGAGCCGTCGAGGGAGCCGTCGGGCCCATGATTAGATCAACGGACGAAAACGCGTCGTCGAATGCCTTTTTAATTACAGCCTTAGCCTGAAGCGCCTTCTTATAGTAAGCATCGTAGTATCCGCTGGAGAGGACATAGTTTCCGAGCATAATCCTTCTCTTGACTTCGAGCCCGAAACCCTCGCTCCGGCTCTTGATATAAACCTCGGCAAGGTTCTCGGCATCCTTGGCACGATATCCATATTTGATTCCGTCGTACCGGGACAGATTGGAACAGGCCTCCGCGCAAGCGATAATATAATAAGTCGGAATTGCATAATCGACAATCGGGAGACGGATGGATACGACCGTTGCCCCAAGGTCCTTATAAACCTGTACGGCCTCACGGACGCGCGCTTCGACGTCGGGATCAAGCCCTTCTCCGAAATAATCCTCCGGAATACCGATTCGAAGACCCTTTCCGCTATAGGCCCGAGCTTGATCCAAATCAATCGGTACGGAGTCGTTCGTGGTTTGGTCCATCGGATCCTTTCCGATGATTTGATTCAATGCGGCGGCACAGTCGAGCATGTCCCGGCCAAGCGGACCGATCTGATCCAGCGAGGATGCATAGGCAATGAGACCAAAGCGAGATACCGTTCCGTACGTCGGCTTGATGCCGCTGATTCCGCAAAAAGAGCAGGGCTGACGAATCGACCCGCCCGTATCGGAACCGTAAGCATAAAAGGCGGTTCTTGCCGCAACGGAAGCCGCCGCGCCGCCTGAGGATCCGCCCGGAACACGGGAAGTATCCCACGGATTTCTTACCGGACCGAAAAACGATGTCTCGGTGGTCGAACCCATGCAGAACTCGTCAAGATTCAGTTTGCCGATCAAGACCGCTCCTGTTTCCTCAAGACGTTGAACCACCGTCGCCGAATACGGCGGAATGAAATCGGCAAGCATCTTAGATCCGCAAGTGGTCGGAATCCCTTGTGTACACATATTATCTTTGATTGCGAACGGGACGCCGGCCAGAGGTGACGTACGTTCCCCGGCCTTGATTTTTTTCTGGATCTCTTCCGCACGTTCGAGTGCGGTGTCCTCAAAAACACGGATATAGCAGTTGAGTTCCGCATCCTTCTTGTCGATGGAGTCAAGCATCGCTCGAGTCGCTTCGACGCTTGTAATCTCACCCCTTCGAATCGCCTGTCCGACTTGAAGTGCGGTCATATTCATAATCTGATTGGTGTTCATGTTCCGTCCCCTCGTTCTATTTTTATACGAAAACCCTGGGGTTAGCCGCTTCTTGTCTTCCTATAATCTGTATTTGAGACTCGGTGTTTGGGAACCGCTTTACTCCACCGTCTTCGGTACCTTGAAGCAGCCGTCCTTCTGCTCGGGAGCATTCATCAAAATTGCTTCCCTCATGTCGCCGTTTATCGCCTTGTCCTCGCGAAAAACCGGCTCGATCGGAACGGTATGCGACATCGGCTCCACCGATTCCGTATCCAGTTCGTTCAGCTTTTCGATATAATCCAAAATGCTCGAAAGATCTTGCTGTGTGCGACTCTTTTCCTCCGACGAGAGACGAATGCGCGCCAGTTGCTCCAAATAATCGATTTGCTCCGGTCCGATTGAAGGCGATTTTCCGGAGGGAATTCTTTTCGATTGATCCATAACTGACTTCCTTTCTCTTCTGTCTAAGGCTCGAGCCGATTCATGTCTCTCGGAAACAGCGTGCACATACGGACGTTTTGGTCCCCGAAAAGCTTCATGCTCAGCCGCTCGAGCCCTAAGCCCAGACCGCCGTGCGGCGGCATGCCGTGCTTATGAATCATGAGGTAATGCTCAAATCCGCTGATATCCATTCCGCGGGCATTCATCTTATCGACCTGCTCCTGATAATCGTGTATACGCTGGCCGCCCGTCGTTACTTCCATGCCCCGGAAGAGAAGGTCGAACGACAACGTATATTTCGGGTCCTCGGGATCCGTCATCGTATAGAATGGACGCTTCTTCTCGGGATAGTGCGTCACAAAGACGAACTCACTATTATACTTTTCGAGGAAATAGCGCCCGATGAGTTGCTCTTCAACCGGCTCTAAGTCATATGGGTCCTTGATCTTATGGCCATACTCCGCCGCGATCAGCTCCTTGGCCTCACGAAAACGGACCATCGGAATGGAATCGAACTGCGGAACGCTCACCCGCAGGGCCTTCATCTCTGCCGAGTAATTCTCGGTCAGATTTGAAAAAATGTACTTGAGGCATGCCGTCTCCATATTCATGATGTCCGTAAAACTCCGGATATAGCCCATCTCGAAGTCCAGGCTGATGTATTCGTTCAGGTGACGAACCGTGCTGTGCTTCTCGGCGCGAAAAACCGGGCCAACCTCGTACACTCGCTCGAAAACGCCGACCATGGTCTGCTTATAGAACTGCGGACTCTGTGCCAGGAAGGCCTTCTTTCCGAAATAATCCATACGAAAAACATTCGTACCGCCCTCGGCGTTTCCGCCGACAATCTTCGGGGTCCGAATCTCGGTAAAGCCGTTCATATCCAGAAATTCCCGGTAATAGCGGACGATTGCCGCTTGGACCCGGAACTTCGTTCTCATCTCGCCGGATCGCAGAGTCACCGGCCGGTTGGACAAATCCGTGTCCAGATTAATGCCCAGCTTAAAACGCTTAGATATGTTGACCGGCATGGACTCCGCCGGTGCGGACAAAACGGTGATTGTCTCCGGCATAACCTCGACTCCACCCGGGGCGCGCTCGTCCTCGCGGGCCTGTCCCTTGATTTCCACAGTGCTTTCCAAGACCAGAGAATCGAAAAGCTCATGCCGCTCGGTTGTTTTCTCAATCACGCATTGAACGAGCCCCTCCGGAATCCGGAGAATGACAAATGCAAAATCGCCCATGTCACGAATATTATGTACGGCACCGTGCAGAGTCGTACCCCGTCCGTCCCGCGCATCCGCACGAAGCTGAGTAAAGGTCGATGGGTTAAGCACATCTCCGCCCGTTAAAAATTCCATATCCGACATCCTTCCCGACCGGCTGTTCGGTGTCCGAAAAGCCTTTTCCTATAACCTAGAGATTTTATCGCGGACAACCCCCGAACGCAAGAAAAAGCCCGTCCGGAAAAGGCCTCGTTCGGCTTGTTTCAGAAGGGCCGTTGGCTCGTTTTTTTGAAAAATTACGCCGCTTTGGTGCTAATTTTCGAACATCATTTCATAGATATCCGCGGCTTGCTCTTCTCCGACCGGCACAAAATTGCCTCTCGTTTTGCCTTCCAGCTCCATGTGTGCGACCAGATATGGGATGTCTTCCTTCTTTCCGCCGATTTCTTCCATCCGTACGGGAAGACCGCAGCAGCGCCAGAATTGCTCCAGCCGCGAAATGCCCTTCAATGCCGTCCGCTCGGGGTTAAAGAAGTCCATCTCGCAACCGAAGACACGGACCGCTATCTGTGCGAAGCGCATCACGTCATGCTTCATTGTGTACTTCATCCAAGCCGGGAAAACCACCGCCAGACCCGCGCCGTGCGTGACTCCGTACAATGCGGAAAGCTCATGCTCCAGTCCGTGACTGCACCAGTCCTGCTCCCGGCCAACGCCGACGATGTTGTTGTGCGCGACTGTTCCCGCCCACATAATGTTTGCCCGGGAGTCATAATTGTCCGGATCCGCAAGGACCTTCGGAACCTCCCGGAGCATCGAAAGCAGGAGGCCTTCGCACAGGCGGTCCGTCGTCTCGACGTTCCGGGTGTTCGTGAAATAACGCTCGAAAATGTGCGCCATAATATCCGCTGAACCCGCAGCTGTCTGATACGCGGGCAACGTCTGCGTCAGCGCAGGATTGAGAATCGAAAACACCGGTCGAATCAGGTCGTCGGAGTACCCGCGTTTATACATGCCGTCCGTCTTGGTGATGACCGAGCTCTCGGAGCCCTCCGATCCCGCCGCTGCGATGGTGAGAATGGTGGCTACGGGTAAAGTTTTCTCCGCACGAGCAAGCCCGGCGTAAAAATCCCAGAAGTCTCCGTCATAGCATGCACCCAAGCCGATTGCCTTGGCCGAATCAATAGCGGAGCCGCCACCTACGGCAAGGATGAAATCAACACGCTCCTTGCGGCAAAGTTCAATTCCCTCATAAACCAAAGTATCTTCGGGATTCGGCTTGGCGCCGCCCAATTCGATGTAATCCAGTCCAGCCGTTTGCAGGGATTTCCGGACGCGTTCCAAGAGCCCCGAACGGATGACGGAGCCACCGCCGAAGTGAAGCAAAAGTTTTTTCGCACCATGCGCCATGGCAAGAGAACCGGCCTGCTGCTCGGTATCTTTCCCGAAAACAAAACGTGTGGGGCTGAAAAACTGAAAATTGTCCATTGCATATTCCTCCGTTAGGTGTTGATTTCGGGCACAGTGTCGTCTCTTTCTACTCTGGTTTACTGGCAGGTTTCAATCGATTCCTCTAATTCACTTGTCATTCCCGGCACCAAACGACTCGAATCATACGGAAGATAAAACGGCGCCTGTGACTATTCTCTCACAGACGCCGTCATTTCTAAAGTTTTCCGTTGTTGATTTAACAAAACGTTTGCGGGTCCGCGCCTGATCCTAGGCGCCCGACTCCGTCAGAGCGTATCGAGTCTCTTGGGCCTTCTCTTTAATTACTTCGGAAAGAGCGTTCTGGACAATCGTCTTTTTCTGCTCCTCGTCGGCCTCGGTTCTGCCTACAAAAAACATTACATGAAAACCGAAATCCGTGCGAACGATTGCCTTATCACCAATCTGTCTGGACTCATCAAAACACCACGCCTCGAACTCCTCGACCATTTCTCCCTTGGAAACGGTGTATTCAGCCGACTCGAGAGCTGTTTGATCTCGGGTGTGCTTATCGCCGATTAAGACCATATCGTCGTATCCGTTAATTTGCGCGATTGTGCTTTCCGCATTTTCCAGTGCTTTTGCGATTTCTTCATCGGTTGCGTCTTGCTCCTTAACGCCATTTCTCGAGGCCTCGTAAAGGATGTGACGAACCGTCGGCAATGCCGTCTCCGCCTGTGTAAACGGATAATTATCCAGAAATTCCGTTGCGTACAGATCCGCCATATAGAATGCTTCGATAATCGCCCGGAAGCGTTCGACGGTCATTTGATCTCCGCAGTATTGTTCGATATACCCGTCTCCGGTCATCCCGACAGCGGCGGCTTGTGATTCAATTTGCTCCATTGCCGTATCGATACCGGTGCGTGTCTCCTCAGAAAGCGTCATGTTATTTTCTTTGGCAAGAACTCCGAGGATATAGTTCCTCTGAATATCCTCCCGGACGTATTCGAGAAGATAATCTCCCCAGGTTCCGGATCCGGCTTCCGTCAAATCGCAGGCGGCGGCCAGATCCAGCGTTCCGGTATCGGTCGCCGGGTAGTATCCGTACTGCGCATAGGTCGACAGTTCTTGAAAGGCCGATATGCAGTGGTAGTTATATTCACCGGCAGTAATCGTTTTACCGTCAATCGTCAAAGTCTTATTGAGTAGCGAGATCAATTGGGGCTCGTACATCTCCACCAGTGTCTTGGGCGTTGCGACCAGTTGGGGGATCGAAGTGGACGTACCATCGACCAAAGCGGTAGTCATTTGTGTGTCCTTTGTTGCCTTCTTGTCGCACCCGGACATCACAGCCGGAAAAATCGCGAGAAGGGTGACGACCAATCCTATGCTTATCCATTTTCTTGATAAAATAGTCATAGAAACTCCTTATGGTATTGATTCAAAAATGTCAGATAGAGGCATTATAGCACAACCCGAAAATCAGTAACGTCCGCAAGCGCGGCAAAAAAGCGGCAAAACGAATCGCCGGGAACTTAAATCAGTTCCAGAAAAATCGGACAGTGATCCGAGCCTGTAATTTCCGAGAGCATGCCTGCATCCGCGACGCGCTCCGCCAATACTTCGTCGGTAAAAAAGTAATCGATCCGCCATCCGACGTTCCGGTCCCGGGCAAAGGTCTTATAAGACCACCACGAGTACTTTTCCGTAACATCCGGATAAAGCATCCGAAAGGTATCCACCAGGCCTGTTTCGACAAATTTATCGATAAACGCCCGCTCCTCCGGCAGGAACCCGGAGATTTTGGAGTTGGCGGCGGGATTGGACAGGTCAATCTCGCGATGCGCGGTATTTACATCCCCGCAGACGACAACCTGCTTGCCGGCCTCGATGTCGGCGCCGACTTTTTCGAGAAATAATTCATAAAACGCAAGCTTAAACTCCAGGCGCTCCGGTCCCTGTCCGCCGTTCGGGAAATAAATGTTATATAGAATGAAGTTGCCGAAGTCCGCCCGAATCGTTCGCCCCTCATGGTCGAATCGGTCCTCGCCGAGTCCGAAAGAGACGGAAAGCGGCTCTTTTCGAGTATAGAGCGCCGTGCCGGAGTAGCCCTTGCGCTCGGCGGCGTTAAAGTATCCCTTGTAACCGGGAATTTCGACGGCTTCCGCCGGATACTGATCCGGAACCGCCTTGGTTTCCTGAAGGCAAACGATGTCCGCATCGAACGAAAAGAAGCTTTCCAGAAATCCCTTTTGCACCACGGCGCGGATTCCGTTCACATTCCAGCTGATCAGTCGCATATGCACCTCACGCAAGCATCGACAAACGCCCGCTTTTTTGTTTACATTATATCAGAGAATCTTTTCCGCTAAGAATATCGGAGAACCGTTTTCTCAAAGAGAGGTGACCCGTATGACTCAGAAGTCCGAAACTCAATCTCCTGCCCTGACTCCCGAAGAAGCGATGGAGCGCTACTCCTTGGATCCGGTGGACGTAGCCGTTATCGGCTCGGGGCCTGCCGGTTACTCTGCGGCCATCAACGTGATGAACCGGGGCAGAAGCGCCGTAATCATTTCCGGCGACTACCGTGACAGCTATTTATATAAGGCTTCGACAATCGAAAACATGCCCGGCATGCCGGGACAAAGCGGCGCAGAGATCCTCGATGCCTTCCGCGCTCACGCACTTTTGATGGGCGCCGTCGAGATACATGGTCAGGTCCAGTTGATTATGCCGTTTCCGACCGACGACGGGAAGAGTCTTTTCCAGATTGCCTACGGAAACTATTTGATGATGGCGCGCGCTGTTATTTTGACCGTCGGAGCGTCGAGTTTTAAGCCCTACCCGGGCGAGGCGCGCCTGCTCGGGCGCGGCGTCAGCTATTGCGCAACCTGTGACGGGATGCTGTACAGAGGAAAAACAACAGCGGTCATCGCCAAGGCACCGGACGCCATTGAGGAGGCCGAGCACCTTGCAAGAATCGGCTGCCGCGTTCTCTTTTTCGCGTCCAATCCGGATTTACAGAAATGGGCGGACCGCCTGCCAAATGGCGTTTTTGAGCAAACCACAGCCGCCGCATCCTTTGGAATGGAAGGAGAGGATAAAATATCGGCTCTTGTGGCCGACGGTGTACGGATTCCGGTCGACGGCGTGTTTATCTTAAGAAGCTCGATTGCACCGGACGCGTTACTGCCGGGTATCGAGACAAAGGACGGCTTTTTCAGCGTGAACCGCTCCCAGGAAACCTCG
>CAYGIB010000069.1:0-8731 GCA_964349735.1 uncultured Oscillospiraceae bacterium
CGGACCCGACCGGATTCAGGTCATCGGCAATATGGAGCACGCTTTCCTGGATAAGCTCTCCTCTGAGTCCAGGAGGAAGCGATTCACGGTGCTTTTCGAAAAAAAGATCCCGTGCCTCATATTGACTCGAAACCACGTGGTCTTTAAGGAAATGGTTGTCGCCGCCAAGAAGGCCGGTATTCCGCTCCTTAGGACCAGTCAGGCAACATCGGATTTTATGAGCTCTTTGGTCAAATATCTGAATGTTGAGCTGGCCCCGCGTGTCTCGATGCACGGGGTTCTGGTCGAAGTCAACGGTGAAGGTATCTTAATCTTAGGAGAAAGCGGTGTCGGAAAATCCGAGACCGCTCTCGAGATCGTGAAACGCGGCCATCGCCTGATCGCAGACGACCAGGTCGAGGTTCGACGCGTGTCCGAGACGACGCTTCTGGGCCGTGCACCGGACATCATCCGGCATCTGATCGAGATTCGCGGGATCGGTATCCTGGACGTCAAGGAATTGTTCGGCGTCTCCTCCGTTAAGGATCAGGAAAATATCGACTTTGTCATAAACCTCGAACTGTGGGACGAGAAGAAGACCTACGATCGCCTGGGCATCGTCGATGAGACGACCGAGATCCTGGGTCTCCAGGTTCCTTCGATTACGATTCCCGTCGGTCCCGGCCGCAACCTCGCGATTATCGTAGAGGCGGCCGCTATCAATTACCGTGTCAAGAAGATGGGGTACAATGCCGCCAGGGATCTGGTCAGTCGCGTATTCCCCGGACCGGCGTAGGGCGGTGAAGATATGAGAGGAATTTCCGATTCGGATATCGAGCGTTTTGCAGCGATTCTTCGCGCGGATATCAGAACAAGCGCACGAGCCCCGCTTCAAGCCGCCGATTTTCTGAATCCGGATGCACTCGTCCGAATGAATCAGAGCCTTCAAAGCCTCTCAACCATGCGCGTCGGAGGACCGGCCCGGCTTCTGGCCGAGCCCGGAAGCGAGGCGGAGGCAATCGCACTGATTCAAGCGGCGCGGACCGCAGGCATCCCCTATATCGTTATCGGCAACGGATCCAACATCGTCGCGTCCGAAAAGGGCGTCGACGCACTGGTCATTCGCTTCGCCGACCGCTTCGCGGCCGTTTCCGAGGCAGACCCGGCCGACTTACGCGGAGCCCTTACGGATAAGGACGGCAACTCGCTCCGGGATGTACCGGAGCGTCTGTATTTTCGGGCGGAATCGGGGGCATTGCTGTCCTCGGTCGCCGCACGAGCGGCCAAAGCGGGCGGTGCCGGCATGGAGTTTGCCGGCGGCATTCCGGGAAGCATCGGCGGCGCGGTCTATATGAACGCCGGCGCGTACGGCTCGGAAATGGCCGACATCCTCGCGTTTGCGCGCGTCGTTGATTCCGACGGCGAGGTTCGCGACTACCGCGTCGATCAGATGGAGCTCGGATACCGGGAAAGCCGCTTCTCGACAAAGGGCGGCACCGTCCTTACCGTATATATCACCCTCAAGCGGGACGACCCGCAGGCGATTCTTTCGCGCATGAGCGAACTGAATGCCAAACGAGCCTCCTGTCAGCCCCTCAACATGCCCAGTTGCGGCAGTGCGTTCAAGCGGCCGCCCGGGCATTACGCCGGAGCGCTGATCGAGCAGGCCGGGCTGAAGGGCTTTTCGATCGGAGGAGCCCAGGTATCGGTGAAACACGCCGGGTTTATCGTGAACAAAGGAAACGCGACGGCTCAGGACATATATGATTTAAGCGGGCATATCATCCGAACGGTCCGGGAGCAGACCGGCGTCACGCTGGATCCGGAAATTTGCTTTCTCGGATTTAACGAAGGATAACGATCAAAGACGGTCGTGTAAGGGGGACGAAAGATGGATCTGGTGATTCTGACCGGGATGTCGGGGGCCGGCAAGAGCTTGGCGGTCAACTATCTGGAGGACCAGGGGTATTTTTGTATCGACAATTTACCGCCGATGATTCTCCCGGAGCTTGTCCGCACTTTTATTAAGGGCCAGGGCGGCGAGGGCTACGGAATCGATAAACTCGCCTTTGTCGTCGATATCCGGAGCAACGAGCTCCTCAAAGGCTTTGACGCGGCGATGGAAGAGGTCGATCAGATGGCCTGTCCGTACCGCATCATTTTCCTGGAGGCGGCGGACCAGGTTCTCGTCAACCGCTACCGCGAGACGAGAAGAAGGCACCCTCTGGCAACGGGCATCGGCCTTTCCGAGGCGATTTCCCGCGAGCGTGTGATGCTCCAGGAGCTTCGCGAGCGCGCCACGCATGTTATCGACACGTCGATGATGGCGATTCCTGCGCTTCGTGAGGAGCTGCAGCGGATTATTTCCAGAGGTATCGACGAACAGAGCATCTCCGTGTTGGTCGAGTCTTTCGGATTCAAATACGGAATCCCGGTGGACTGCGACAATATCTATGATGTGCGATTTCTTCCCAACCCCTTCTACGAGACCCATCTTCGGATGAGTTCCGGTCATGACCAGGATATCAAGGACTATCTTCTGAGCTATCCCGAGACGAAGGATTTTATTAATCGACAGGCTGATTTACTTAAGTACCTGATGCCGTTTTATGTCCGCGAAGGAAAGGTCCGCCTGATGATCGGCGTCGGCTGTACCGGCGGCCGCCACCGCTCGGTCTATATCGCCGAGGAGCTTGCGAACCGCCTTACCGCCCACGGCATTCATTCCGCAGTCCACCACCGGGATATCGGAAAGGATCCCCGATTCGCCGTCATCAACCCGGATCCCGAGAAAACCCGGGAGGAATAGAAGTGGTGTCCGTCGAAGGTCCGGGAGAAACGGGCGTGCCTCCATTTGAAGCCTCGGGAGGAATAGAAGTGGTTCCGAAGGAAGACCCGAATGAACGGACCGTATCGTCCGTCCGATTTTCCGAAAGTATTCGAAAAGACCTAAGCAAAGTTCCTGTCCGCGCGCCGGACGAGTCGCGTGCGGAAATCGCCTCCATGATTCTCTGCGCGTACTCCGGACGCACCGGGCCGGGCGGCTCCGTGCGTATTCAAGAGGCCTCATTGCCCTCAAGCGGCGACAGCCGCACCCGCATACTAAAGACTTCTTCACATGCAAGAGGCGAAGGCCGCATCCGCATACTGACGACTTCATCACATGCAAGCGGCGAAGGCCGCATCCGCATACTGACGACTTCATCAAATTCCTGCGCCGACCGACTCGTCCGTCTTCTGCGCGAGAAGCAAATCGCCGCCGAAATCATCCCCGTCGGCAAAGCCGGCACGGAGTTAGCCGTGATTGCGGATTCGGCCGGTCATGCGGAGCTCGTCAGTCTGGCGGATGCTTTTCGAGCGGAATCGATAACCGACAACGTAACATCCTCGACCCGCATCCGCCGCGCCGCCCTTCGCGGAGCGTTCATGGCCTGCGGCACCGCCGCGGACCCCCGCCGCGCCTATCAAATCGAACTTCACGTCAAGGACTCCGTCTTCGCCCACGCACTGATGCTCATCCTGCACGCCGAGGACATCGAGCCGAGCCTTCTTCTTCGACACGGACGCAACATCCTCTACTTCAAGGAGGGCGCGCAACTCGGCGATTTTCTGGCGATGATCGGCGCGCACATCTCCCTGCTGCATTTCGAAAACATCCGCACCGACAAAGAAATCCGGAATCAGGTCAATCGCATGGTCAATTGTGACACCGCAAACGCCGTTCGCCAGGCCGAGGCCGGCGCCCGCCGCGGCGAACGCCTCAAGACCCTCCTTCTGGGCGAAGAGGCCGCCCGCCTCCCTCAGGAACTCAAGGATGCCGCCGAGGTCCTCATCGACAACCCGGGCCTTTCCATAAAGGAACTCGGCGAAATGATGGACCCTCCGATCAGTAAATCCGGCATGCACCATCGCCTGCGCAAACTCGAAAAATACGCAGAAGAGACGGAAGGGTGAAGGGGTACAGCAGTAACTTTACTGATTGCTATCCATGGATAAGAACAGGCCAATTAATTTGACACCGAATATAAATTATCCTATTTCATGAAAAATTATTGACAAAATTACCGGAAGCCGCTACGATGAATAATAATTTAAATTATCGTTGCTTTTGCTTTCGGGGGAATCATGTTATGAAGTTACATTCGAGTAGGGTCAGAGCCGCCGCATTTTTTATATTTGTTGCGCTGTTTATTCAGTCTTTTTCCATTCCGGTTCTTGCCGACAGCGGAGAGAAAAATATTGGCGATGAGAAGACCGGGCAGGTTCGGATGGAAGCTGCATTCAGCGTCACCGGCGGAGATCACTCGCTTCGAATCGCGTTTAACACGTATGTGCGTTTCACGGAAGATACCCCTTATGAATTTATATACATTTCATCTGAATCGGGCGGGCAGGATAAGCAAATCCGACTCTCAGACTTACCGGACAGCTGCCATGCCGTTGACCCGGTCGAGTTGGGTAAATATACATATGCGTCCCAGTACGATCTGTACTTTTCGGAAAATATCCCTCAGGCCGGAATCCTCCATATCGCATCATCAAACCCGGGAAGCGGAAATGAATCGAACGCTCTTTCCTGCGTCACGGATGTTTATAAGAATTCGCTTTCCCCGAACAGCGGCGACGGCAAAACCGAGGCATATGAAGCGGTCGTGTCGTATGAGATTCCTCTGCTGCTTCAGGGATCAACGGTTGTGTCTCCGAATCAGGCAATGCTTTACTTCAATTTTGACGCAGCCTTCTCCGTCCCGAATCCGCAAGACTATATTCTTTCAGATAACTCGGTCTACGATGGAGTAGATGTGTACGATCAAGTCGTCTGGGCGGAAAGCTGCGAGAAAATCGACGGGGTCGGTTACCTTATCACCTTCGAAGATGCTCTTCCCGCAAGCGGAACGATCAAGCTTCGCGATCCGGATACGAGCGCTGAGCCGGATGGGTTAAATGCCCTCATCGCTTCCGTAACGTCCCTGACTGCGCTCAGTGCTTTTCAAAAGGGTCCTTCCGGAAAAGACCTGACGGCATGTCCGTTTTTTAGCCCTTACCTTCAGGTGGAAAGTACCGAATTTGTAAACGATACCACCGCCCGGATTACATTTTCCGAGCCGGTTGCTTTTGTCTCCGATCATCCGACCCGGGATATCTTTGCGTCCAATATCGGAATGGCAGAACATGAGGACGAACCCGCGTGGATGATTCCGGTAAAAAGTATCGCGCCGGTCATTGACACGCCCGTTACCGCTCAAACAGGAGTTTATTCGAGTGTCTATGATATTGTTTTCGAGTACCCCGTCACGTGGCAGTGCAATATCTGCTTCCAGGCACAGCCGGATGCAAGCGGCAACACTCTTAAGAACACACTTGTTTCCGCAGAAGGCCGATCACTTTTTGCAAGCCTTGGATATGTCGACGGATCGCCGGCACCGGATGCCTCGCCGGAAGGACAGGTTATATTTGAAAGATACGCGAATCCGGGTCAGTATGCCATTTCAGTGAGCCGGTACCTGTCGGGAGAATCAACGGAACCGGACTTCGAACCGGAAGTGACCGTGACGACGGGCAATTGGAGCATCGGCGTGACAACGCTTCAGAAAGCCCAGGTAATCGATTCCTACAATAAGCTTGTTCGTCTCATCTTTTCATCACCGGTTCAAATCGGAACCGGAATCACCTTAAGCGACAGCGCCGGCGCAAACATCTGGCAGGCGTCTCTGGATCTGTCATTCAGTCCCATTTATGAAGATGTTGTCTTTTCCGGTGAGCAACCCTATGCCTCTTCCATCGTCGTTCGATTCGGGGACATGATTGCGACATCGGACCCGACTTCGACATATAACGGAAATGTTCTTCCCGAGCATGCCTATGTCGTGCTTGAAACTGCATCAGCGCTGGATGTATCCGGCAGGAGGCTCCTTTCGAATCTTCCAAACGGAACAACATGCATCCAGTATTCCTCGGATACGTATGCGAAAATCACCAAGGCCGAGGCGCTGGATTCAATGACCGCACGAATCACCTTCAGTGAGAAGGTCATTTTCCAGACAAACACTCCGCAGGAATTCATACGCATCATACAGAGTGTTCAATCCGGTATCCCTCAGGTTGCGTGTGTCTTTGTTAATGCAGTGGACGGAACCATGGAAACCGGTGCGACAATCTATGATGTTACTTTTGCTGAAAGTGTGATTATGCCGGTCAGTATCCGGTTTATTGAAGACACCTCTGTTCTGATCAGTGACAATGATCGCTTTGCGATCGGCGGACTGGTTAAGTCTGTGACCGGCAAGCCGGTTTATTCGACGAATGCCGGAACCACCTATGATGAAGTAACGATTGCATTTACGGAGTACTACAGCGCCGGTCAAATAGTGGTCATCGAAAATGAAGAAGAATTACCGGCAACCCCGACGCCTGCACCGAATGATACAGAGACACCTACATATACACCTACGGATGAACCTGCCCCGGCACCTACGGATATCCCTTCGGTTACACCTGCGGTCACGCCGACAGAATCGCCAACCACTACTCCTGCACCAACGGATGAGCCGATCCCCGCACCTACGGATATCCCTTCAGCCACGCCGACCGATATGCCGATGGATACCCCGACACCGACTATTGCACCTGAGGATACAGCGACACCGACGCCTGCACTCGGGGATACAGCGACACCTACATCTGCACCCGGGGATACAGCGACACCTACATATACACTCACAGATGAACCTGCCCCGACACCGACGGATGATCCGTCTCCGACCCCGTCCCCGACAGCCACCCCGGCACCGCTTTCCGGTGCCGGAGACTTCACACAGTATAGTCTTTGCGGAGTCGATGGAATCATCGATACAGTCAATAAGACTGTTCAGATTACGGTACCTGCGGGATCGGATATTACCGGTCAGGCAGCGACTTTCTCCCTGCCCGGCGGAGCTGCTACGGTCGTTGGTACCATACCGCAAATAAGCGGTGAGACAATCAATGATTTTTCAAATCCTGTCACATATATTCTGATGGCCGAAGACGGTTCTCCCCGGACGTACGTAGTGACGGTAGCGGTGGCACAAGGCGATGAACTCATCGCGGTCGGGCCGATTGAACTTGTTGATCAAGCGGAAGCAAATGTTAAGTATTATATGCTTGAAAACGGAATGAGCGAGGCTGTTGTTTTCGGCTATGCGGTGCATTACAAGGAAGATGGCAAATACAAGAATATCGATAACAGCTTAACTTTAACGACGAATGAAAAGAATGAAAAATCGTACAAGAATACAGCCAACGAATTTGATGTTGAGATTTCTCATAATTCAAGCAATGTTGTATTCAGCATGGGAGATTACAGCCTTTCGTGGTACGTTGACGGCGCGAAAAATGTTACCGGCCAATATAAGAGTGAATTATCCAAAGCGGAGTGGAAGGAGCTCAGCGTTGCGGATAAGCGATATAATGTTGCAGACCTTGCAACCAGTGTAACTTATGAAGGCATCATGGACGGCGTCGACCTTCAGTACTCACTGGTATCAAACATGATCAAAGAGAATGTCATTTTCAATTCAATGCCGGGCATTTCAACGATCACCGAACAGATTAAAGCAAAAGGTTTAATGTTGATACTGAATGCGGATGGTTCCATTGATGCGGTGGATGAAAAAACCAACGAGAAGGTATTTTTTATACCCGCAGCATTTCTGCTGGATAGCGCAGGAAATGAGTGTGTAAACATCGGAGTCAGCTTGACTCGTTCCGGTAACAATTACACCATCACCTATACACTCGATACTAAATGGCTGGAAAAAGCGATTTACCCCGTTCTTTTTGACCCGACCGTGTCGGTAAACACAGGTTCGGACGGGTCCTATGTGATCGATAATCGAATTGCCGAAGGTTTGCCTACGACCAATTATAAGAACAGCTACTTAATGTGTACAGGTTACGGAAGCACAAGCCACACAAACTTCTCGCTCATTAAGTTTACAAACCTTCCGACCGGTTTTTCCTGGTCACAAATATATGAAGCGGATCTGAAAGCGATCCTTGCATCAAAGCCATCCATCTCGAGTACGGTTGAGGCACATGAGATTACCAGTTACTGGGATAATACTGTCACATGGAGGACACAACCCGGATTCAGCAGCGCCTGCAGTTCAACGTATGTTGGCACAACGCAGTACGCTACATACACCTGGGATATTACCGATATTGCTCAGAACTGGTACAAAACAGCCAATTACGGGGTGTTGCTTAAGGATTCATCTACATACTATAAGGAATGGGCGACATGGCAATCGAACTATTATAATGGTGCGACTCTGTTTATTTCTTATGACGCAACCTATCCGACCATCTCTGCAAGCGCACAGACGACCTGGGGACTAAGCAATACCGTAACGACATCGATTGCCGATGTAGGAACCGGGATAGCAGAGAAGCGGTGGGCACCCGGCATACGGAATGCGGAGTTTTTTATAACAGAAGGATTTGCGTTTACCGGAAATACATTCAATGTGAATGAAAATGGTGTATATACAGTCTTTGCAAAAGACTATGTCGGGAACGCAACGGTGCAGACGGTCACGGTCAATCGAGTCGACACAACGGCACCTTCCATCTCTGCAAGTCCTCAGACGACCTGGGGACTGATCAATACCGTAACCACTACAATCACCGACGCCCAGAGCGGCGTTGCCGTACAGAAGGTTGCATCCGGCACACAAACCGCAGCGTATTTTGTATCAAACGGAATGACCTA
>CAYGIB010000070.1:0-8727 GCA_964349735.1 uncultured Oscillospiraceae bacterium
TTAATCAGAAGGATAACCGGAACCGTGTTCTTAACCATGCTCAGCCCTCCTCCATAATATCCAGTAATGCGAGCGCGACCGCCGCCTCGACAACCGGAACGGCACGCGGAACAATACATGAATCATGTCGTCCCGTAATCTCGATTGTGTCGTCGGACATCGTTTCCAGATTCACCGTTTGCTGGGGCTTCCCGATGGACGGGGTCGGTTTGAAGGCACAGCGAAGAAGAATCGGCATTCCGTTCGATATCCCTCCTTCGACTCCTCCGGCATGGTTGCTGCGCAAGCGAATTGCTCCGTCCGTCATATAGGGCGAGTCGTTATTCTGTGATCCTTTGACTTGGGACACCTTGAAGCCCCGGCCGAATTCCACACCCTTTACCGCCGGAATACCGAAAAGAATCGAAGCGATCCGGCTCTCAATATTATCGAATATCGGACGTCCCAGGCCGGCCGGGAAGCCGGTAGCAATGCACTCGATCACCCCGCCGATTGAATCAAGATCGTTGCGAAGCGTTTCGATGAGTTCTCTCATTTTGAGTGCCTGCCTCTTTGATAGGACCGGCATGGATCGCTCCGAGCAATCCTCCGGAGTTTTCATCGGGTCGTACGGTGTATCCTCAAGCGTTCCGATGCTGAAAATATGCGCACGCACGATGATTCCGCGGCGCTCCAGGATCTGCATCGCCACGGCTCCCGCAAAGGTCAAAGGTGCCGTCAGTCTGCCTGAAAAATGCCCGCCCCCGCGCGGATCGTTGGCTCCCTCGTATCGAGCCATTCCGGTCAGATCCGCATGCCCCGGCCTCGGCTTCATGGTCGACTTGGAATAATCTCCCGAACGCGCATCTTTGTTCTCGATGATTGCGCAAAGCGGTGTTCCGGTCGTTTTGCCGTTATAGAGCCCCGCCAGCACCCGGACGGAGTCGCTCTCTCGACGTTCGGTCGATCCCGGTTGAAATCCCGGGCTCCGCCGTTTCATATGTGCATCAGCACGCTCCAGATCGATCGATTCACCGGACGGCACTCCGTCCATCACCACTCCGATTCCGGAGCCGTGCGATTCGCCAAACAGGCTGATTCTGATTTTATTGCCCCACATCGAGCTCATCTGCCCTTCCTCCCATTCTTCGAAAATCACGGAAAAAATCCGGATATGATTTGTCTACCGCTCCAAAATCTGTGATTTGAACCGGTCCGTCGGCGCGCGTCGCCGCGACGGCGGCAGCCATCACGATGCGGTGATCTCCGTACTGTTCAATTCGACAGGACTTAAAAATCGGCTCACCGAGACCGCGACACTCCCCGAAAATCCACAGTTCATCTCTTTTTTGCTCGGTGCGCACTCCGAGACGTCTCAGCATCTCCCATGTCGCTTCCAATCGATCGCATTCTTTCAGTCGAAGGCGCTCGGCATTAATAATCCGAACATTGCACGGTGACGCCGCACACGCGACGGACAGGACCGGGATCAAATCCGGAATCTGGGAGGCGTCGACGGTAAACGAAGAGTTCTTCAGTCGACGCTCACGGGATTCGGAAAACCGCCGAAGCTCGTTCAGCAGAGGAATAATTTCACTATCCCCCTGAGAAGAGCACGGGGACATATCTTGAATATCGATTCCGGAACCCAAATAATTCGCAACATACCAGAATGCCGCATGCGAGAAATCCGGTTCAGCGATATAGGGCTTTTCGCGAAAAATTCGCTGACCGCCGCGCACGGTGTATATATTGCCGTTCTTTGCCGTAAAAACACCGAACGAGCTCATGACGTCGCGCGTCATCTCAACATACGGCTCGGACTCAAGTGTCGACGTGATGACAATTTCCGAATCTCCGGATGCCGCCGACAGAGCAAGCAACAGTCCGGTGATGTACTGGGAACTGACATTCCCGGGAACGCTGAAACGTCCGGCTTCCAATCGACCGGAGACGTGAAGCGGAAGATAAGCATCCCCTTCCGGGAACTCCAGATGCACCCCGGTTCCTTCAAAAATCTTCGCATACTCGCGAAGCGGCCTCTGGGGAAGGCGTCCGGTTCCCGTAAATAAAGCCTTGCGCCCGAGTACGGCGACCAGCGGAATCAGAAACCTCAGCGCCGAGCCCGACTCGTTGCAAAAAAGCTCGATCTCCTCCTCGGAGTCCTTGCTGTCAAGAAGTGCTTCCAGACACCGGATTGTCGCGGTTATATCCTCTGAAACCGTCTCGGTTTCCAAGTCAACCAGTCCCAAATCGCCTGCGAGCATCGCCATAATCAAAGCACGGTGCACCAAGCTCTTGGAAAGCGGCGTGCGAACGCTCCCGATCAAGACACCGGGAGAAACTAAGATTGTGCCGCCGCGTTTATTCCCGTCGCTATCATCAACGGATGGTCGTATATTATTCATTCCATTTATCCTTCAAAAGTCCGTCACTCATACCATGTATCTTTCATTCGTTCGTTATTCTTACCATGTATCCTTCATTCGTTCGTTATTCTTACCATGCATCTTTCATCCGTGCGTTATTCTTACCATGCATCCTTCATTAAGCTTAAAAGCCGCTCCTGATCGGTCGGCACGGCGGATGCCTCGCCGATGCAGCCGAGAAAAACATAGAATATCTTTCCGCTCACCCGCTTCTTGTCGGACATCATCGATTCAAAAATCTCTTCGACGGGAAGATCGGTATGAACCGGCAAGTGCCACTTCTCGAGAAGCGCGCGGATACGGTCGGCGGTACCCGGCTCGGTATAGCCGGCCTTCTCGCCCATCCGTGCCGCATAGACCATGCCGATTGCGACTGCTTCCCCGTGTGTAATCTCTGTGAAACCGGAAAGCTTCTCAATCGCATGACCAATCGTATGACCGTAATTCAGAAGCATCCTTTCGCCTGTGTCGTACTCGTCGTTCTGAACGACCGTCGTCTTGATACGGACGCACCGCTCAATCATCCACTCGAGGTCCGCAAGTCCCTTTTCGATGGACTCGAAAAGTACCCGGTCCCGAATACATCCATACTTGATTACCTCGGCCATTCCTTCGGCCATGACGGACCGCGTCAGTGTCGAAAGAACTCCCGGATCAATCAACACCGCCCTCGGTTGATAGAATGCGCCGACCAGATTCTTTCCGAACGGAAGATCGATTCCCGTCTTGCCGCCGATTGAAGAATCCACTTGAGCCAGCAGTGTGGTAGGCACCTGAATCAGCGGACATCCGCGCATGTACGAGGCAGCCGCAAACCCGGTCAAATCGCCGACTACTCCTCCGCCGAGCGCAACGACTGCATCGCTTCTGGTGAGTCCCGCTCCGTGAAACTGCTCGAAAAGCATGAAAAGCATATCCTTGCACTTCGACGGCTCGCCGGCGGGAACCGTACAGGAAGCCACCGAAAACCCTTCGCTTCGAAGCGAGTCAACTGCCCGTCCGAGGTACAGGGGGGCAACATTAGCGTCCGTTACAATGAATGCCTTGCGTCCTTTGACACAAGAGGCCGCAACCGCCCCCAGCCGCGTCAACTTTCCGGACTGAATGGATATCGGATAATTACCGTTGTTGGTGTTGGCGATGATATCGGGCATTGTCGCCTCCTTTTGCATCGAAGAGTCTTTGATGCCTATTATGCCACGAAAAGTTCGCGCCTGCTAAATATACCGACCAATTGACTCCGCGACAGGTCTTAATCGACTCATGACGCCGTCGAAATCCTCCGGAGTAAGCGACTGATTGCCGTCGCTTAAGGCGTGTTTCGGGTCGTTATGCACCTCAATAATCAAGCCGTCCGCTCCGATCGCGACCGCTGCCTTGGACAGGGGCTCGACCAGCCATGCCGCTCCGCCCGCATGCGACGGATCGACAAAGACCGGCAGGTGAGATCTGGACTTCAGGACCGGAATGGCGCTGATGTCGAGCGTATTTCGCGTCGATGTTTCAAATGTCCGGATTCCGCGTTCGCACAGAATAATCTGCGAATTACCGCCCGACATAATATATTCGGCGGACATCAAGAGTTCATCCACGGAATTGGCAAAGCCCCGCTTCAGGAGAATCGGTTTCGAGATGCGTCCGAGTTCTTTTAAGAGTTCGAAGTTCTGCATGTTGCGCGCGCCGACCTGAATGATGTCAACAAACTCGAAAAACAGTTCCAGTTGGGATGGATTGGTGATTTCCGAAATGACCGGCAAGCCGGTTTTCAATTTGGCGCGCTTCAAATACATTAAACCCTCGGCTTTGAGCCCCTGAAAGGCGTAAGGCGATGTTCTCGGCTTGAAGGCTCCTCCGCGAAAAAGCACGGCACCGGTATTCTTGACTGCTTCGGCAATCCCCAGAACCTGCTCCTCGGATTCGACCGAGCAGGGTCCGGCGCATACGACAATTTTATCACCGCCGATTTCCACGTCGCCGACCCGGACAATCGTATTGTCCGGGTGGAATTTGCGGTTCGCCCTTTTATACGGCTCCTGAACCTTCATAACGCGCTCGACTTCCTCGAGCATCTGCATCGCCTCGATCTCAACGGCGCTTGTGTCTCCGACCAGTCCGACGATTGTCGTTTGGCTGCCGTAAATCGTATTGGTTTGAACGCCGTAATTACTCTCGAGGAAGGCGCATAATTTCTCTGTGTTCTCCTTGGAGACCCCGTTTTTCAGTACCAGTATCATTTCTCTATCCTCCGTATCCCAATGCGGCTACGATATCGCGAGCGATTAGCTCGGGCTCCCGCACCGCCTTCATTATGACATCTCCGTGCTCTTGATACTCCGGCAGCCGCGCCTCAAAAAGACGTGCCACCCTCATAAATCGCTCGTTCTCCGGCTCGTCCGCAGTACCTGCCAGCGGGCGGCTCCGATCTACTTTAATTCGCTCCCAGAGCAGTTCGACCGGCGCGTGCAGATAGACATTCAGGGCACCGTATTCCTCCGTTAGAACTCTATTTTCCTCACCCAGGATTAATCCGCCTCCGGCCGCGATGATAATTGAGCCGGGGCGCTTCAGATACTCGCGGTACACGTCTGTTTCGATTTTTCGAAAAGATGCTTCGCCGTCGCGCGCAAAAATCTCGGAAATCGCACAACCGCAGATGCGCTGAATTTCATCATCCAAGTCGACAAATGAAACGCCGAGAAGTTCAGCGAGCAGACGGCCGACCGTCGTTTTGCCCGAGCCCATGAAGCCGGTCAGGACAATCTTCACCGGAGATTTCTTGAGCATCTCGCGGGGGAGGTCCTTAAGTATCGGAAGCAATCGCCTCTCATTGAAATCGGCATCCGGGCTCCAGATTCTCTGCGCCGCAAGCGCCTGATAAAAAAGCATCGGCAAACCGCCCGAGGCCTGTGCCCCGTCTTTTCGCGCCCTCAATACAAATCGCGTCGCCGGCGGATTGTATACGGTATCAAAGACGCGCATCTCTTTACCGATAAACCTGGAGAACTCCGGCAAGGCTCCGTATTTCGGCCACATCCCGAGCGGAGTTGCGTTCATGACGACATCGGGTTTAATGGCTGCGGCCGCCGCCTCGGATTCCACCACTTGTGCCTTTGAGGCATAAGGGCCGATATCGCGGATGAGTGCTTCGGCCTGATCCTTGTATATCGCCAGTATATTCACCTCGGCACCCGCATCGGCGGCTTCAAAGGCCAGCACGCGCGCAACTCCGCCGGCTCCGAGAATGAGGACATTCTTATCTTTTAGGTCCACCGAGCACGCGATAAAGCCGTCACGGTCCGTGTTGTAGCCGCGCTGATCATAAACCGTATTGACCGCACCGAGGCGCCCGGCTACCGAATCCAGTCCGTCCAGGTATCCTATGATCCGTTCCTTATGCGGAATCGTGCAGTTGAAACCGTGAAGCTCACGAAGCAGGACAGGCACATAACGGTCCATCTCCTTCGGATCGATATCATAGAGTTCATAGCGACCGGAAATTCCGGACGCCTCCATGATGCGTTCGTGAATATACGGGGACATACTGTGGCCGAGCGGGTGGCCGACCAAGCCGAGCTTAATCGCACTCATAGCCGGCCTCCGCTAGAATCGAGTACGCACGAACCGCCTGTGCGCTGTTCTCCAAAAGGAGATGAAGCTGACCACCCTCATAGGTTCTATAGTTGCGGATATTGATATTGCGAATGTTGATGTTTTCTTTGCCCAGAAGCGTCGTAATCGCACCCAGTTCTCCCGGCTTGTCTTCGAGATAAACAGTAAGCGAGCTCGTTGCGTCGAGCGCGCCCCGTCCTCCGGTTGGCAAACTGTTTCTGTAATGTGCCGCCTGGGCGAA
The DNA here is from genome assembly GCA_964349735.1 of uncultured Oscillospiraceae bacterium. Lineage (GTDB taxonomy): Bacteria > Bacillota > Clostridia > Saccharofermentanales > Saccharofermentanaceae > JAAYCT01. The sequence goes on from CAYGIB010000070.1 coordinate 6,259, forward strand.
AAACGACTCCGTCGCGCGCCGGTCGCCGGATTCCAGATGCTCCCGAACTTCCGAAAGCAACTCGATGTATTGTGAAAGAATCGGCATAAGACTTTTGGATGAAGCTCCGGATATATCGGCCCAGAGAGACGCGTCCGAGGATGCAATCCTTGTGATATCCCGAAAACCGCCGGCGGCCAGAGCCGCCAGTTGCCCGTCATCCAGTCGCGCGGCCAAAAGTGACAGCGCCGAAGCGGCGATATGCGGCAGGTGCGAAACAGCCGCAACGCGACGGTCGTGCTCGCCGGCATCCATGCGCACCGGAATCGCCCCAATCGCTCGAATCAAGCATTCAAAATCAGCAAGTCGTACGGCGGTAACCTTGGAACTCTTCCCGACACACAGAACATACATCGCGTTTTCGAAAAGAGACGCATTCGAACAGGTGTATCCACGCCGTTCCGACCCGGCCATCGGGTGGCCCCCGATAAAATTCGGAAGATTTACCCGATCCATCACCGGCTGCTTCACCGAGCCGACATCGGATAGTATTCCGATATTAAGTGAGCTCAACTCGGGCAGTATATCCAGAATGGCCGGTAGCGGTGTGCACAAAAGCACCAAGTCGCAGCCGTCCAACAAAGCATATCCTTCACCGGGGCATGCGAATTGATCGATCATCTTATCATTGAGCGCAATTCGGCCGGCGTCCGGGTCTGTATCCATTGCCGCGATGTATGGAATTTTCGCCTTCATTCGCAGCGCCTTCGCCAATGACCCACCGATTAGTCCGAGGCCGAGAATACCGACGCGCGATATCGAAGTTTCGGGTATTCCGGCTTTTTCTCCTTTAGTCATTTTATTCGTACCATAATCCTTCCGTACTGCCGAATCGATAAGCCGTTGAACACGATCGCCGGCTCCCAATCCGCTTTGCTCAGAATGAATGACTTCTACCTTGCTGCATTTGCCCTGTCCACGTTCGAAAACCTATTGAAAACGTTCGTCGTAAACACGTTTCATTTTACCTTCCGAGCGCGGCAGGCTTCTCGGTTCGCACAGGACGATCCGGGCATGAACACCGGTAATCGACGCGATGTCTCCGGATAGCTTACGCTCGATGTTCTCGATATCCTTTACCGAATCCGAGAAAAACGCGCTCGACATCTCCACTTTTACCGTCATCCGATCCAGGTTATCCACCCGGTCGATTACGATGATATAGTGCGGCTCCACCTGGCTATACGTCAGCATGACCGCCTCAATCTGTGTCGGGAAGACATTGACTCCGCGGATAATCAGCATATCGTCCGCTCTTCCGGTCACCTTTTCCATTCTGGGCGTCGTTCTTCCGCACTCACACGCACCGTAATAGATTCGGGTCAGGTCGTGTGTATTATAGCGGAGCAGCGGCGTCCCTTCCTTGGTTACAGACGAAAAGACCAGCTCGCCGAGCTCGCCCTCGGGAAGAGGCTTCCCGGTCTCGGGATCCACAATCTCCGGAATAAAGTGATCCGCCTCCAGGTGAATCAAATCCGACTTATCGCACGCGCATCCGACACCCGGCCCGAGGATCTCGGAAAGTCCGTAAATGTCGAACGCGCGAAGCCCGACTTTCTCTTCGATCTGGTCTCTCATCTTAACGGTCCATGGCTCCGCGCCGAAAATACCGCACTTAAGCTTCAGCTCATCCTTGCTCACGCCCATTTCATCCATCTTGTCCGCGAGGTGAAGCATATACGATGGAGTGCACAGGATTACATTGGGTTTCCATTCGCGTAAGATCTGAATCTGGCGAGGCGTATTTCCGCCGGAAACCGGTATCGCTGTCGCTCCTAATACATCGCATGCATAATGCGGCCCTAAGCCGCCGGTAAATAATCCGTAGCCGTAGGCAATATGAACCAGATCGCCCTTCAGAACACCGCAGCGCGCCATGGAACGGCACAGGCAATCCGTCCATAATGCGATATCGTTTCGGGTATACCCGACTACCTTCATCCTTCCGGTGGTTCCGGAGGAAGCGTGAAAACGCACAATATCTTCGCGCGGCACCGCCAGCGTTCCGAAGGGGTAGTTGTCACGAAAGTCGTACTTGTCGGTAAACGGCAGCTTCGGGAGATCGTCAATGTCCCGGATGTCCTCCGGAACAATTCCGGCCTCATCCATTTTTTTCCGGTAGTACGGAACGTGCTCGTACATCCGCTTCGCACATTTCACGAGGCGAGCCCCTTGCACAGAGCGCAGCTCCTCCGGGGACATGCATTCCGCTTTCTTGTCCCAGATATACGTTTCGATTTCTCTTCGTGCCATTTGCTTTCTCCCCCTTTTTGAATCCGCCGTTTCAAAAAAAAAATCCCATTGCCGTTTCAATCCGAACCGGCAATGGGACGATTCAATCGCGGTACCACCCATCTTCGACAACGTTCCTTTACGGATCTTTGTCGCTCTCTACCGGGCGCTCATCGAAAAATCTCGATTCCATGCCCG
>CAYGIB010000071.1:0-8620 GCA_964349735.1 uncultured Oscillospiraceae bacterium
TTTCCGCACCCTAAATTATCGGCAGCGGTATGTCGGGAACCAAGACGCTTCGGGTAGGAAGAGTGAACAAGAAAGCTCGTCCGGTTCAGGGCGAGCCGCTTTCGGAAAATCAGCCCGTTGGTGTCATTGCCGAAACACCCGAGATTGTTGCGTCTCCGGTTGTTACAACAACACCTGTCGAGAAAACGAGCGCGGAGCAACCACAACCGGTTAAAGAGGCGGAGCCTTCCGAATCTAAGGATACTTCGACGAAGGAGACCTCTCTCCATGAGACCTCTTCCAAGGTGATCCCTCCGGTTGCTCCGAAGGATAACATTCCGACCGCTCCGACAGCGAGCGTTCCGACCGCTCCGCCAGCGAGCGTTCCGACCGCTCCGCCGAAGGAAGAAATTGTGAGACCGGCGGCGCCGACATCCCAAACCACTCAGAGGCCCGGCGTCGTCACGACTTCGCGCTCGACCTTCATCCGGCCCACCGGACGGGATGGAGCATATAATCCCGGAACGTCATCATCGAATCAACCCTACGGGCAAGGGCGACCCAGACCCGGCGGAGGCGGTTATCCGCCTCGCAGACCGGCAGGGCCTATGGGAAAGGACGACTCGGACGAGTCATCCGCAAGAGGGCCTTCGGCACATCGGGGCCCGCCCAGAACCGATAAACCCGATTTGCCGCCGGAGATTACGAAGGAAAAGGCGAATTTTGCTGCAAGGGACGCGTTTGAAAAGAACCGCAAGGATCCGCCTAAGGATGCGAAGAAGGATCCCGGTAAGCCGACTACCGCTCAAACCAGCCGTAGCTCAACCAATATGCGAGTCGTCAACTCTGCGATCTCCGGAATGCAGGCGAACGAAATTCTCTCGGACGAGTCAACGTTGGATTCTCTTTATCGGTCTCAACAAAAGGGCGGGCGCCGCGCTCCGTCCAGAAAACGCGGATTTCCGGTCGCAGCACCTCTTCCTAAGGCGGTTCTGACGCATGTTCAGCTCCCGGAAAGCATCACGATCAAAGATTTTTCGGAAGGAATTCAGAAGCGTTCCACCGAAATCATTAAAAAACTGATGAAGCTTGGAGTTCTTGCTACAATCAATCAGGAAATCGATTTTGACACGGCAACACTGATTGCGGAGGAGTTCGGAATCACAACGGAGCTCCTTGTCGAGGTAACCGAGGAGGATATCCTTTTCGACGATACCGCGGACACGGATGAGAATTTGCTGACGAGACCGCCGGTTGTTGTTGTCATGGGACACGTCGACCACGGAAAAACTTCCTTGCTCGATAAGATTCGCTCCTCGTCTGTCGTTAAGGGTGAAGCGGGCGGAATCACGCAACATATCGGAGCCTATACCGTTCGGCTGAAAGGAAGGTTGATTACTTTCCTGGATACGCCCGGACATGAGGCTTTTACCACGATGCGCGCCAGAGGTGCGCAGGTTACGGATATCGCGATTCTCGTGGTAGCCGCCGACGACGGTGTTATGCCTCAGACCGTTGAAGCAATTAACCACGCTAAGGCGGCCAACACAGAAATTGTTGTCGCCATCAACAAGATGGACCGTCCCGGAGCCAATCCGGACAAGGTGAAACAGGAGCTGTCCACACACGGCGTCCTTCCCGAAGAATGGGGCGGTTCGACCATTATGGTTCCCGTTTCCGCACAGACCGGCGAAGGCATCGATGAACTTCTGGAGATGGTTCTGCTGACCGCGGACATCATGGATTTGAAGGCAGATCCGAACAAGCAAGCCAAGGGAACAGTCATTGAAGCCAAGCTGGACAAGAACAGAGGTCCGGTAGCGACCGTTCTCGTACAGCGCGGAACGCTTCATAACGGAGACGCGATTGTCACCGGCTCCATTGTCGGTCGTATTCGTGCGATGACGGACGACAAGGGCGGCTCAGTGAAGAAGGCCGGACCCTCTATGCCGGTCGAAATTCTCGGTTTGTCCGAGGTTCCGGAGGCCGGAGAGCTTTTCTATGCGGTAACCGATGAGAAGGTTGCCAGACAACTGGTCGACAAAAGAAGAACCAAGCAACGTGAGGATCAGCTGCGCAAGTCTTCCAGAATGACGCTCGAGACACTCGCCGAGACGCTCGCGGCCGGCGAAATACTTGACCTCAACCTCATTATCAAAGCAGACGTTCAGGGCTCGGTGGAAGCCGTTACGCAGTCACTGGAGAAGCTAACGAACGATGAGGTCCATGTCAAGGTCATTCACGGCGGAGTCGGTGCAATTACCGAATCGGATATCGTGCTGGCCGATGTTTCGAACGCAGTCATCATTGGATTTAACGTTCGTCCCGGAACGGGCATTGCGGAAAAGGCAAAGGAAGTCGGCGTAGACATCAAGCTGTACCGAGTGATTTACAACGCAATCGAGGATGTTGAAGCCGCTATGAAGGGCATGCTAAAGCCCAAGTACGAGGAAGTAATCCTTGGACACATCGAGCTTCGTCAGATTTTCAAGGTATCGAACGTTGGCACCATTGGCGGTGCGTATGTGACCGACGGAAAGGTTTTAAGATCCTCCGAGGTTCGAATCGTACGGGACGGTATCGTCGTGCACGAAGGAAAGCTTGCTTCGCTCAAACGTTTCAAGGATGATGTCAAGGAAGTCATGACAGGCTACGAATGCGGAATCTCAATTGAGAACTACAACGATATTAAGGAAGGAGACGTCATTGAGGCGTTTGAGATGAAGGAGATCATCCGTAAATAATCATCTGAAATGCCTATGCGTCGTATGAAGAAATGAAAATAGACCGGGCATCACGGGTCGGAGACGAAATGATGAAGGCCGTATCCGATATCCTGAGAAACGAAGTGAAAGATCCGAGAATTCCTCTCATGACTTCGGTGGTCGAGGTGAAAATGTCAGGGGATCTGTCCCATGCAAAGGTCTTTCTTTCCGTTATGGCTGACGAACAGGGCAAGAAGGATTTTAGAGAAGCGATTTCGAGCGCTTCCGGATTCATCCGCAGAGAGGTCGTACGGAGAATTAATCTGCGTACCGCACCCGAGATTCAATTTGTTTTCGATGAGTCAATCGAAAAGGGCATGAAGCTGATGCAGCTGATTGATGAGACGATCCGGGAGGACGATGCGCGTGAATGAACGTCTGAATACCGTGGCGGATATGTTCATCGACTTTCGAGGGTCATTGAAAGAAGTTTTTGTTTTCCCCCACCTCCGTTTGGACGGGGATTGCATCGGATCTGCAGCGGCGCTGGTCACCGTTTTGCGTAAACTTGGCATTTCAGCCAATGTCTTTATGGATGAGCCGATTCCCGACCGGCTTCTCTTTATGGCGATACCGGACGAACTTCTCGTAATCTATAACTCAGAACATGTCGAAAACATAGCGTCCGTCATGGGAATTGCTGTGGCGGTGGACTGCTCCGGTGCCGGCCGGATGGGCTCCTCCGGGGACGTATATAGCCGGGCGAACCGGACGGCCGTGATTGACCATCATGTTTCCGGCAAGGGCGACTCCGAGACCCACTATGTTGTCCCTACTTCGGCTTCGACCTCCGAACTGGTGCTCAAGTTGATTCGCCGGCTCGAAGAGATATCCGGACAGGAACTGATGGATCCTTTCATTGCAAATTGCCTCATGGTCGGAATTCAGTCGGATACCGGACGATTTTCTTTTCAGAATACAACGCCGGACACATTGCGTGCGGCCGCGGAGCTTCTTGAAGACGGTGCAAACGTGTATATCAATGCGTATCATCTTTTTGATTCAACCAGTGTCGAGAGGATGAAATTGTTCGCAAAAGCAATGACGGCCGCCAAGATGTTTTATGGCGGCAAGCTTGCGATCACCGTGATTACACAGGATATGATGAAGGATACAAACACGACGGATTATGCAACCGAAGGATTGGTTTCCAGCCTCCGAGACATAGAAGGAGTGGTGGTTTCCTTTGTCGTTCGCGAGTCGGACGCAGATGAAATCAGAGTGAATATCCGAAGCCGTGAGCCTTTCGATGCAGCAGCCTTTGCCGAATCATTCGGCGGAGGCGGGCATCATCGCGCAGCAGGATTTACCGTAAACGGCGGAGCCGCCATAGAGGTGTGCAAAATGATTATTGAGAGAGCCTCGGCCTATTTTCCCGAAGCATGATGAGCGATATAAACCCAACGCTTTCCGGCGTCATCGTTGCAGATAAGCCCGAAGGCATGTCTTCGTTTCGTGTAGTATCCATGGTTCGAAAAATAACCGGCGTCAAGAAGGTCGGACACAGCGGAACACTCGATCCTTTCGCGACGGGTGTGCTTCCGATATGTGTCGGAAAATCAACACGCGTGATTCGATATCTGGAAAACGATAATAAAGAGTACCTTTGCACGATTCGTTTCGGTGCTTTTTCGGACACTCAGGACTCGGAAGGAACGCTTTACGGCGGGAGGCGTCCGACCGGGGAGGAGCTTCTATTGATGCAAGAGGACAATTACGCTTCTTTACGCCGGCTTTTCGACGAGTTAGCCGGTCCTCTGGTCCAAACACCCCCGGCCTACTCCGCAGTGAAAGTAAACGGTCGAAAAGCTTACGAATATGCACGCAAGGGCATATCGGTCGAATTGAAACCAAGAACCGTGCATATATATGAATGCAGGGTTACTGATTTTCGGTCCGAGCCGGAGTTGGAGGCGGACTTCCTGATTGGCTGCTCAAAAGGTACGTATATCCGCACGATTTGTGAAGATATCGGAAAGAAATCGGGATTCGGCGCTTATGCGATTCGTCTTCGCAGAACCCGTTCCGGAGCATTCGACGAAACGGACGCACACACGCTCGAGGAGATTGAGCAGGCGCATAAGGACGATTGTCTCGGCTCACTATTCCTTCCCGAGGAGATTTGCGTGCGACATCTTCGTATGTTTGAGCTGACCGACGAAGAAGCGGATCATATCCGGAACGGACGGCTTCTGCCTTTTGCCCCTTTTGCCGGTCGTGTGGATTTTCCGGAAGGCTTAGGAGACAGCGACCCGCAAGAGAACACGTCGGTGCCTGAAAAGCCGGCGCCCCGATACAGGGCAATGCGAAACAGTAAACTGATTGCGATTGTATATCCCGAATTACTCGAGGGAAATGTTATATTGAAAATCGAAAGGATGTTGGACGAGCATTGAAAACGTGGGCTTTTCGAGAAGAATATCATGGTGGACTCTTGATTCCCGACGGCTTTGATGAAGCTTTTCAGTCGGGAAGTGCGGTAGCATTGGGATATTTTGACGGCGTACACAGAGGACACAAGAAACTCTTTTCCGTTCTTAAAGAGGTTGCCGGCGAATCGCGGGTGAAAACGGTCGCACATACTTTTTCGAACACCCCCAAGTCCAAGGTGTTTGCGACGGGCGGTGACGGATTGATAACGACTCTGACGGAGCGATGTTCGCTGATTCATAGGGCGGGTATTGAAGATGTTGCTGTTTTTCCTTTCTCGGATCACCTAGCTTCTATGAGGGCCGGAGACTTTCTGGACGAATATGTGGGGCGAATTTTACGCGCCAAGGTTGTTGTCGCAGGGGAAGATTACCATTTTGGCACACACCGGGAAGGTAATTCGAAATTCCTGACCGATTGGGCGTGGAGCAACGGAATCCGTGCGGTTCTGGTTTCTCCGGAGCTCCATAACGGTAAAGTTATTTCGAGTTCTTGGATTCGCGATCGAATTCTGAAAGGAGATATGCAGACCGCTCTTGCACTTCTGGGGCGACCCGTGGCATACGAGGGAGAAGTGATGAAAGGCCGGGGCCTTGGCGCCACGCTGGGCTTTCCGACTGCAAACATCGGCATACCTTCGGGCAAGGTAAACCCGGCTTATGGTGTGTACACATCCTTTTTGAGATTCGAAAACGACTTCTATCCGGCAGTTTCCAACATCGGTCTGCGCCCGACGGTCTCCGACAATGAGGTGTATCCGCTTATTGAGACAATGGCTTTGAATGTTAAGCTGGAGCTTTACGGTAAGCGGATTACGGTTTATCCTATCGAACGGCTGCGCGCCGAGAAGCGTTTTGATAACATTGAAGACCTGCGTAAACAAGTTCTGAAGGACGTTGAAAAATCATCGGCTTTTCATGCCGCGCAACCGGGCTATTCGAAAATGTTTGCGGATATGCTATGATAGTTTCGCTCGGCTCTTGCCGTGAATTCCTTATTAGCAAGGAGATTGATTATGTTTTACAATATGCTTTTATCTGCGGAAAAGGTCGGATTCCCGGGTCTGGGTATCGACGGACTGGAGATTGACAACGTCGCATTTCGAGTTGGATCCCTAACGATATACTGGTACGGAGTCATTCTGGCATCCGCACTGTTCATTTGTGTTCTGCTCGCCATACTTCAATCGAAAAAGAACGGCTTTTCTGCCGATTTAACCATCGATGTGGCGCTGGTCTGTTTTCCCGCCGCAATCGTGGGTGCCCGTTTATATTATGTATTCAGTGAATGGTCGGAATACAAGGGCGACATGATTCGTATCATAAATATCCGTGACGGCGGGCTTGGCGTCATCGGAGGAGTGCTGGCGGCGATTCTGGCCGGCTATATCCTGGCGAGGGTTAAGAAGCTTCCTGCTCACGTGGTTTTCGACTATCTCATCGTGTATATTCCCATAGGCCAGGCAATCGGCCGGTGGGGCAATTTTTTTAATCAGGAAGCTTTCGGGACAAACACGAACCTGCCTTGGGGCATGACCGGCGATAATATTTCATGGTATCTGCAAAACTTTTGCCCGACCCAGGACCCGAGTCTGCCGGTTCACCCGACGTTTCTGTATGAGTCACTGGCAACGCTTGCCATATTTTTCGTGTTGCTTGCGGTTCGCAAAAGGAGCAAATACGCATATACCGTAACGGCCGGATATTTGGTTTTGTACGGGGTGGTTCGCTTCTTCATCGAAGGACTGAGAACCGATTCCTTGTACATCGGGAGCACCGACTTGCGTCTTTCTCAGGTTACCTCGGTAATGATGGTAATCGTAGGTATTGCCTTGGTCATAATCAGCAGAAACCGCGGATGGAAGCGCATCACCGAGCCGGTTGATCAATTAATGGCAAAGAAGACTCAGACCCGGAAGAACATAACGATCGAAAATGAGACAGAATCAATCACTGCCGCACAAGCGGAGACCGTCCCGGAAGCGCAGACGGTCCCGGAAACGGAGACCGTCCCGGAAACGGAGACCGTCCCGGAACTCCGTACGGAAGTTTCCCCGGAAGTCGTTGCCGATGCGGACACTACGGAGACCGGGTCTTTTGAGGAACCTACGGAAGGCGAGCAAGCGACGGAAAAAGATACATCGACGGACACTCCCGGCGATGCAGACGGAACCGATCCGGAATCCGTCGGATAGGTCATGATTTATGAGCAGCGGTAAATCGGGTATCATTCAGCTTCGCCGGAATTACTTTCGGTCGGTGGATTACTGGCTCGTTATTCCGATACTCCTGTTGTCGTTAATCGGCGTATACGTCCTGAACAAAGTTCTTTCCAGCGGATTTGAAGATTATCCCGGTATCTTGTATCGACAAGCCGCGGCGGCGGTCATCGGTATGGCGATGGCGCTGTTCATCTGTCTGATTGATACGCACTTTCTGAAAGCAATCGGTTGGGGAGTATACGGAATCTCTATCCTGCTTCTCCTGCTTGTTTTTGTCGACGGCTTTACCATGGTCGATGAGTGGGGGGCGGACTCGTGGCTGAATCTTCCTTTAGTCGGAACGTTCCAACCATCCGAACTCTCGAAAATCGGAATGGTAATTGTCACCGCTTTTTTTCTGGAGTCGATCAAGAACAAAGAGATCAGTATGATCCGGGGTTTTCTGTATATCAGTGTGGTTGATGGAATCCCCTTACTCTTGATTCTGAGGCAGCCGGATTTCGGTACCGCGATGGTCATCCTGTTTTCGTTATTGTGTATGATATTTATCTGGGGAGTCAAATACAGGTATCTCTTCCTTGGAATTTCCGTCGTCATTGTCGGCGTAATACCGATCCTCTGGAACTATGTTTTCACCTCGGTGCAGAAGTCCAGAATTCTCTCTTTTGTTTTCACAGGGTCGGATCCGAAAGGAGAGTATAACCTGATTCAGGCGAAGGCTGCAATTGCTTCAGGGGGGCTCATAGGCAATCGAACCGGTGAAGTTGTGAAGGTTCCGGTCAAATGGGCGGATTTCATCTATACCGCGATATCTGAGCATATGGGTTTTATCGGAACGACGACAGTTGTGATTTTATCGTTTCTTTTTCTTACCCGCTGTATTTTCGTTGCGTCCAAAGCGACGCAAAAATCTTATTCGTATACGGTAATCGGATTAACCGGAGCTTTTGCCTTTCATTTTATCGAAAGCATGGGCATGAGCGTGGGCTTATTACCGATAACCGGTATTCCTTTGCCGTTTATCAGCCTCGGCGGCACGGCGTTGCTCGTCAATTTCATTTCATTTGGCATCATTTTAAATATTTCGATGGAAAGAACACTCGAACGGAAATAAAAGTTCATCGACGCGATAAACAAGCGGCGCCGGAGTAATCTCCGGCGTTTTTGTGTTACCGGACGAAAAATTGCGATTCGAAACCGGTTGATTTTCGACAGGCGCGTAGCC
>CAYGIB010000072.1:0-8535 GCA_964349735.1 uncultured Oscillospiraceae bacterium
GCACGCCAAGGTCGCAGTCATCGATGGCGAGTGGGCGACTGTCGGCTCGTCCAATATAATGAGCTTCGGTTTGTGTGCAATGCCGCAAGCGATGTTCAAGCGGCGCAAGAGTCCGCCGCTCAGCTTCTTGGGATAAAATTTGCGAAAGTCGGACAAGCCGACGAATTCGATGGCTTCCTCGACGAGTTTTCTGCGCTCTGTTTTGTCTGTTACGTAGAGACCGCAGAAAAAGTCGATATTCTCGTACACCGTCAGCTCTTCAACCACCGCGACATTTTGCATGACGATGCCGATGTCCCTTTTCAAGTGATACGATGACGGCGTCATCTTTTCGCCGAAGACCTCAATTTCACCCTTGTCATAAGTAAGGAGCGACAGGATGCAGTTAATCGCAGTGGTTTTTCCCGATCCGTTCGGACCGAGCAGACCGAAAATCTCGCCTTCGCGAACTTCAAGATTCAGATGGTCCAGCGCGATTAGATCGCCGTACCTTTTTACCAGATTGGATACTTTAACAACCATATTTCCTCCTTCGGGGCAGTCTCTTTCCCACCCGTAGTCATTGTTCATGACGTCATTATATGGGTTTCCAGATCACCTTATAAGTGACATCTCTCCGGATTCCTCCGTGACAAATGTCATTTTTTTCTCTCGGGTGCGTGATAAAATGATTAAGAGTGAGTTCTGCTAAAAAATGAGGTGTGTTTGCAAGAAATGAACAAAATGATTGACCGGCTTCTTATTTTTTTGTTTTGTTCTCTGTTCCTGCTGATAAACGATATCGGCGAGTATTCATCTATATATATTCTGGGGGCGATTACTCTTACCGCAATGGATTATTATTTCGAATCGGATCGGGCGTCCCTCATTCTGTTTGTCCTCTCGGTTGCAGGAAGTCTCTTCCTTCCGGATGCATTCTTTTGCCTTCCCCTCATTGCCTATGGTTTATTTGAAAGCCGTTACCGATGGTTCTCGCTTCTTTCTGTCATTCCCTTCATCGTCCATTTGACGAACGATCCGCCTTGGATTGTCGCGATGCCTGCTCTTTTCCTCTTATCCGTATATCTCTGCCTTGCCACCTCGGCGAACGATAAACGTATGCGGGACAACAACACGCTCCGTGATCTGAATATCGAAAAGCAGCGGCAGCTGGAGCAAGCCAATCAGGAACTCCTGGAACGAAAGGACTTTGAGGTTCACGCAGCCACCCTGGAGGAGCGCAACCGAATTGCCCGCGAGCTTCATGACAGCATCGGGCACGTCCTTACAAGCGCCTTGCTCCAGACCGGAGCGTTAATCACCACTTGTCCCGACGAGCGGATGAAGCAGCCGCTCATGGATCTCAAGAATTCTCTTTCCGGTGGGATGAATCAGGTTCGTGCGAGTATTCATGACCTGTACGAGGAGTCTGAGGACCTTTATTCCTCGGTTCAGGCAATCGTCCGGGATTTCTCCTTTTGCCCCGTCAAGCTGTTATACAATCTGGATACGGTTCCCGACCGGCAGATACGCAATACATTTATCGCCGTTATCAAGGAGAGCCTTTCCAACATCGCGCGTCACTCCGACGCCGGTGAGGCCATCGTTTCAATGAGGGAGCATCCCGCGCTCTATCAGTTGTCCGTTCGCGATAACGGAAGCGTCCCGGGAGAAACTGTCGGAGACATTGATAAGAGCCGCGGCATGGGTCTGATCGGAATCGAAAAGCGAGTGGAGAAGTTAAACGGCAACGTTGTTTTTCGAAAACAAGGAGGCTTTGAAGTTTTTATTTCCGTGCCAAAGGAGCAAGCATGAAAATTATCATTATTGACGACGACCCGCTCGTATCGTCTGCACTGAAGACCATCCTCGAGTCAGACCCCGGGATTTCCGTCGAGGCCGTCGGACGGGACGGAAGCGAGGCCCTGGCGCTTTATCGGACGCACCGGCCCGACATCCTTCTTTTGGATATCCGTATGAAGAATATATCGGGCCTTTCTGCCGGCGAAGCGGTTCTCGGCGAGTTTCCGGATGCCAGGATCCTATTCTTAACGACCTTTTCGGACGATGAATACATCATCCACGCGCTTCGAATCGGCGCGCGCGGGTACCTCCTGAAGCAGGATTTTGACTCCATCGCGCCGGCATTAAAGGCGGTATTGACCGGACAGAGTGTTTTCGGAGAAGATATTGTATCCCGGATTCCGCTCATGACAAAAGCACAAGAGAAACCGAGCCCCGACGCATTTTCTGATTTGACCGAAAAGGAACTCGACATATTGAAATTACTGGGGGAAGGAATGAGCAACAAGGAGATTTCCGAGAAACTTTTCATCGGAGAAGGAACCGTTCGGAATTTAGTCAGCGCAATGCTGGACAAGCTGGACTTGAAGAGCCGGACGCAGCTTGCGATTTTCTACCTGAAACATTCCTGATCGTTGTTTTGGGCTTTGCCGGGCCGGGAGAACAGGACAATTTCAAGCATTCGTATTATAATGTTGAGACAAGAATTGTTTTGGAGGATATTGACCGGATGAATATCGCGATTATCACCGACACCTACTTCCCGGATATCAACGGCGTCACATCCTCCATTCATACATTATCCGAGTCCCTCAGAAATCACGGTCACAATGTTTACATCTTTACGGTTTCCGAACCCAAGCAAATGATGGCGAAGCTCAAAGAGGATTCCGCTGTTTATCGGTTTCCGAGCATTCCGATTTTTTTCATAAAGCCGCACCGTGCCACCGCGCCTTTTTCGGCCCGTATTATCCGTCTTATGCGCGAACTTAAGATTGATATCATTCATACGCAGACCGAGTTCTTCATGGGTTTTGTAGGTATGAACGCATCCCATTACCTCCGTCTGCCCGTCATTCATACCTATCACACGATGCTTGAGGACTATACCCACTACATCGCCAAGGGGTATCTTGCGACCCCGAAAATGGCTCAGGTGTTCAGCCGATTTTTTTGTAATCTGGCGGATTCGGTCATTGTCCCCACCGTAAAGGTTGAGAAATCACTTCACTCCTACGGGGTGAAACGCCCGATTTATGTGATTCCGACCGGAATTGATCTGGAGCCCTTTCGACGCGAGCGTTACGACGAGTATGAAATCACAGAGCTTAAGCGCTCGCTCCGTATAAATCCCGAGCACAAAATCATTCTCTGCTTGGGTCGTGTTGCAAAGGAAAAAAGCTTGGATATGGTGATCCAGGCCATGCCGAGAATTATTTCTCGGCATTCGAATGTGTGTATGCTGATTGTCGGTACGGGCCCTGCCTTAAATCAATTGAAAGCCCTTTCTGTTTCTCTGGGCATTTCGGATAAAGTCATTTTTACCGGCTCCGCGCCGTACAGCGAAATCGCCAAATACTATCGTCTTGGTGACATTTTTATATCCTGCTCCGTCACGGAAACACAGGGCTTAACCTACTACGAGGCCATGGCCTCCGGATTGCCTGTAGTGGCGCGAATCGACGAGAGCGTAAGCGGTCTGCTTAAAGACGGCTATAACGCCAGGCTGTTTCGCGAGTGTGAAGCGATTCCCGACATTCTCGACGAGCTTTTATTGGACACGGTTGCCTTGGAGCGCTTTTCGAGAAACGCATTAACCTCCGTTCAGGAATATTCGGCAAATACTTTCGGCGAGCGCGTTCTTCAGGCGTACACGTCTACCATCGACCGGCTGCGCTTGTATCGGGAAGCACGTAAGCCAATTCCACTACGTTTTCCGGTGTCCGAGGCGCTGCGAAGGGTCAAATTGGTTATGCCGCATACATCCCGTTTCCGACCACGTGATCGGAAACAGTAATATCGTCCCTTTTTTCCGGGAATAGAATATTACCGCATAATCTTTCGAACGCCCGAAAATAAACAGTTCTCCGAAAATATTTTCGCAACGAAAACTACAAAAATGCCGCCCGCCTCCGTATTCGCGCCTCTTTTCGAACGGGCGAGAGCCCGAAACGCATAAGAAGCGATTTACTGAAGCGAGCGGCCTTAATGTGATTGCCCTGCGGTTAATTATGAATTGGAAATCCTTATGTCTCCGGAAGTTGTTCTCACTTCTAAGTTATATTCCGGGGCCTCTCCAATTGTACCCGTCGTCTTATTCCTGGAGACATGAGCGTTATTAAGAGCAATGTCTGTGTCGATGTCTCCGCTTGTCACCGAAAAGTCTAAAAGCAGCGCCATCTCCTCCGGAACAATGACATTTACGCTTCCGGATACAACACGAATCGAGATGTCGCCGGTTGCCTCCCGGAGAAACACCTTTACACGTCCCGAGCTGGATGATATGTACCCGGCACCGATATATTCGTCAATGTTGATGTCCCCGGACGCAACCTTTATCGTACCGTCGCCAACCAGTTTTTTGATTTCGATATCACCGGAGGCCGTCTGAATCGTGTACTCGTCCGCATCGACGACACCGCATATGAAATCACCCGATGCCGTCTCAAACGTTGCTTTACCGGCAGATAGACTCTTGCACTTCATGTCTCCCGATGAAACTCTGTAACGGAATTCATCGAAGATAAAATCATCGGTCAGTTCCAGGTCACCGGACGCGCACTTGAAATCCACACTGCCCGAAAAGCTTTGCGGGATGTAAACCGTTACGACCCGGTGAACGCCGAAGAAAGCCGGCATGAATTGGTTGTGCTGGTTCACCATGATGGCGTCATCCTCATGAGAAACGGTTATGAGCGGATCGCTGGCTTCATTTGAAGGGCCGTTATAGACCACTCTGAAATCTTCGTCTTCCGACCGGTTGAACATCACATCGGTGGAAGCTACATGAATGGATATCGTATCGACTTCGTCTGCGTCAAAACGTTCATCCGAAATGACGACCGAATTCGCGGAATAAAAAAGCCGGTACGACAGATTCCCCGAAATGACTGCAATCAATCCGCCGATAATAGCAATCACTCCGATAACGAGAACAATTAATAATATTATTTTCAGCGCTTTCATTTGTTTTCCTTTCTGATGTCGAAAATGATGCCGAGAATGCCTTCAATCATGACTCCGGCGATAAATATTACCCATGTGACATACCAGGCTTGGGTGGTAAAGCTTACAAGAAAATATGTAATCAATATTAAAGGCCACAGAATTGCGGAGATATGGTTTTTCAAGCTGCTCTTCTGATCCTTCTGAACTTTCCACTCCCTGAATTCTTCGACCATGGTGTCATCCGCTTTATTGTATTGAACCCTGGTCATTGAATTATAAATTAGAAGACCGACACCGGTGGCGATGCAGCCAAACATAAGGAAAACGGCCAGTTCCTGTTGCAGTCGCAGCCAAGAAAACAAGACGAATACGGACGGAGAAAGTATAAACAAGCCCACGGCCAGAGATACCAGCAATGCACTCTTCTTTCTTCCCCGCTCGATCAGTCCCGCATCCGGCGATACGCCGGTTTCCAGCTGTGAAACCAGTTCCGTCACGTCTCCGATTCCCGCGATGACGGTCTTATACGCTTCATCGGAGGACGCCCCTCCGGCGATCAGGTCGTCATATTTACAATTGCAGTTGGACAACAGTTCTTCCTTTAGTTCGATGATTTTCTTTGTTTTCGGCGCATCCTGAAACAATCCTTCGATATGCGCCTTAATTCTCTCGTTCATAATCACTCCTCCTTAATGAGTTCATCAATGATTTCTTTTGCCTCGGTCCAGTCCGCCAGATTCTTGCTGTACAACTTCTTGCCGGAACCGGTGATGGTGTAATAGCGTCTTCGCGCACCCGTCGTCTCGTCCCCCCAATACGATGATATGAGTCCGGTCTCCTCGAGTCTTCGAAATGCGGAATAGAGGGTGGCTTCCTTTAGCTCATATCGCCCTTGCGTTTTCTCCTGAATGAACTTATTGATTTCGTACCCGTAGCTGTCATTTTTCAACAAGTGCTTCAAGATAATCGTATCGGTGTGACCGCGTAACAAGTCTGAAGTTATTGACATAGTATGTCCTCCTTTCGAGTAAGTCTTTCTCTGATGTAGATTTTATCTCGTTATACTGTGTCTGTCAAGGTATTTGAGAATAATTTTTTTCGCTATAATAATCGAAGAACGTGAGGGCGGGAAAATGCTCAGTGAAGCCTTTGGTCATGACCGATACGATGTACACCATCATTCGTTGTCCGCTTTCCGGGCCAACATTCTGGGACTATTTCTCCCGATTCCGTTTGCGCTTTTGTATATCGTTCTGTATCGGGCTTCTTTCCCCTATGTTTCACATCTTGATTATCCCACCCTCCCAACGGATCGGATGATTTATATTCCTCTTTATTTGCTGTCGTTTTTTGTGATTCTAACCGTTCTGATCACCCTGCATGAACTCATTCATGCGGTTATCTTCCGCCTTTCCGCTCAGAAGGGACGCAGAAGCATTCAGATTCGATTCCGGGTACTCACACCCTCCGCACATTGTGTGGAGGCGCTGCCTCTCGGAATATACCGCCTCGCTCTGGTCGCGCCGCTTTTTCTGTTGGTGCTTCCTCTGGCTTTCGTATCGGTCTTGTTTGGAGACCCATTTTCTTTTTTGGTTACGCTAATCATGATTTTTTCGATTGGCGGTGACTTAACGGCGCTCTGGATTACACGCAAACACAGCGGGAAGGGCATCTATATTCTAGATAACCCAACCCGCGCCGCATGTGAAGTATTTATTCCCAGGTAATCCTGTGACTGTCTCTGATTATGAAAGTTCCTCCCAGCCGGATGCGCGCGATACCGCCTTCCTCCATAAACGGATTTGCTCATCTCGAAAACCGTTTGCAGCGATGGGCTCAAACACGCGATCGCTCGCATATAACGACGCGACCTCTGAAAGTCCGCTCCATACCCCTGCGGTCAGACCGGCGAGGAAAGCCGCACCGAGCGAAGTCGTTTCTTTTTCACGTGAACGATAGACCGGTACGCCAATCAGATCGGCCTGCAGCTGCATCAAGAGGTTACTGACGCTGACTCCGCCGTCCGCCTTCAGTGAGCGAATCTCATAACCGGAATCCCTTTTCATCAGTTCGATCAGGTCGTACACCTGGTATGCGATGGATTCAATGGCTGCCCGGGCGATATGCGCTCTCCCGCTGCCCCTTGTCAGCCCGATCAGGCAGCCGCGCGCGTACATGTCCCAGTACGGGGCACCCAGGCCTGAAAAGGCAGGGACCAAGAAAACCCCGCCGCTATTCTCCACGCTTTCGGCCAGCTCGTCGCATTCTCTCGGTGTCGAAATCAACCTCATCTCGTCCTTGAGCCAGGAAATAATGGAGCCCGCATGAAAAACGCTACCCTCAAGAGCATAGACCGTTTTACCGTCGTACGACCATGCGGCCGATGATAACAGCCCTCCGGACGAGATGATTCGTTTCTCTCCTGTGTTCATCAGTGTAAAACAACCGGTTCCGTAAGTATTCTTAACATCCCCCTCACTCAGGCACATCTGTCCGAAAAGTGCCGCCGGCTGGTCGCCGGCGATTCCGGTGATACGGATGCCTTTAAAGCGCTCAATCCCGGGTATTCCCGAAGCAACCTCCCCGAATTCCGAGCATGAAGGAAGCGCCTCCGGCAGAAGCTTTACGGGAATTCCGAACCGCCGGCAAAGCTTCTCATCCCATGATAGGGTCCCGGTGTTGAAAATCATTGTCCGCGAGGCGTTGGAGTAGTCCGTCACATGTGCCTGTCCGCCGGTCAATTTGTATACCAGCCAGGAATCAATCGTGCCGAACATTAGATTGCCCGCTTCGGCTTTCTCACGGGCTCCCGGAACATTATCGAGAATCCACTTAATTTTTCCGGCCGAGAAATAAGCATCAATCACCAGTCCCGTGCTCTCGCGAACTTCCGGCTCCAATCCCAGTTTCTTCCATTCTTCGCAAATGGAGGCCGTCCGCCGACATTGCCAGACGATGGCGTTATATACCGGAATACCCGTTAATCGATCCCAGATTACTGTCGTTTCCCGTTGATTGGTAATGCCGATTGCGGCGATGGAAGACGAGTCGAATCCGCTTCGATCCAGTGCTTGATTGAGGGATGTCACCACAGAAGCGAAAATGTCCTCGGGGTCGTGCTCGACCCAGCCCGGCTGTGGATAATATTGTTTGAAGGAGGCGTTTCCCGTTCCGACGGATTGTCCCCTACTATCAAATATCATGCATCGCGAGCTGGTTGTTCCCTGGTCAATCGTAAGAATGTACCCGCCCATATCATCCTCCTAAATCCGACCGGATAGTCGATTCATCCTCCAAAGCCACTCCGTATCCGTCTTTTCGAGTTCCTCGCTCAGGAAACGAACCCCCCAATTACCGGTCTGTGTGCCCGGAATATTCATTCTGTGGGACGTGTCCATGCTTAAGAAATCCTGAACCGGAAAAACAACCAGATCTGCGTGAGATAGCAAGATGGACCGAACGATTCCCTTGCAGATTCCTTCGGGCTGTTCCGCCCTGGTGCCGCACAAATCCAATCCGCAGTATTGACGGACCGCGTTTGCGTTTTCTTTTGAAAGACTCCTATACCACCCAACGGTAGTGTCG
>CAYGIB010000073.1:0-8499 GCA_964349735.1 uncultured Oscillospiraceae bacterium
CTCCAAAGGAATGTTCTTATATTCAAGGGCGCCTAATAGAAGAGTACCATTGGTAACTGCGGTGTGCTCAATTGCCCGCTTGCTTTTCCAGGTATCGTCGCGATAAAAGAACAGGTTCTTGGAAAGGGTGATTTGTCCGTCTACGGATTTCCCCGAATAGGCGCATAAGACGTTACCGTCGATGTCCTCAATGCCATACTGTTTCAGATGATTGGGAACGCGCACGTTTGATCCGAAGTGAATGTAGACGGAGTTGGTTCCCGCGCACAAGTCGGAAGAAATGATTCGAGCACTTCTCAGCGAGCCGATTTCAGGAACGGTCGAAATGTCTGCAAACATAGCCAAAAGGCGAGTCTGCCCACCTTCGGTTTCATATTCGTAAATCACGTCGGCTCGATGCAATCCTCTTTGTGGAATGGAGGCGATGTGATTATTTACAACGATCCCTACGGAACGCATCCCGACGTTTTCGATCCGCATGTCCGCAATCCCGGTCAAAGGGTTTATGGCATCGACCGGTTCGGACGGAACCGCGGCGGAAGTGGATGTTGTCGATTCAATTATTGGTTCGGCGGGTGCAACAGTATCCGAAGACGGGAAAGAATCGGTTATTTGCGGTGCCGAATCGACGGATTCATCCTTTTCGGCACAGGATGAAGTCAATCCCAGTATGATGAACGCGACCAATAGAATCGCAACGAATCTACTTGCGGCGAAAGAATAAATGGTGCGGATTTCTGAATGTTTCATGGTGTACCTCGAGTTTCATATTGTGTGCTATTGGTCATTCTACCACATGAAAGAACATTTTATTAGAGAATAGCGTGCGATAGTGTTGATTGTCAATCGGGGAAAAATCGGATATTATTACGTCGGACGCTTAGAAAGAGGTGTATATCTTGAATAATCGAAAATCAATCGGAAATCCTGCCATCAACCGAAACGCATCGGATATGACAGGGAGTAGCGATAGAAGCTTAAATCAATACAGGCGGAACGCCGCAACGAAAAAAAAGAGAATCATTGTTAAGGTTCTCGTTTTCGTTCTCGTTGCGATTCTCGGATTCGGCTCCGGGGTCGTCGGATACTTGTTTCAAATTGTAGGAAACGTTAACTATGTATTTACTCCATTTGTAAGTCCCGATAAATACGACCCCGTAGATATCGATGACCTTAACGCTCTGGACCTGGAAGGGGATACACAATCGACATGGCAGGAGGGCGGTCACACTAAAGTATACGTCGACCCGGATTTCCCGATCAAGAAGGTTGCGCAGAAAGATAATAATGTCGAAAATGTCTTAGTGTTTGGTGTTGACTCCCGCGGATCTCATGATATCATTTGCCGCGCGGACGCCATCATGATTGTTTCACTGGATCAAAGTTCTAAGTCCGTGAAGATGACATCGCTGATGAGAGACTGCTCGGTTCATATCGACGGACGAAACAACCCGGATAAACTGGGCCATGCATACGCTTACGGCGGTGTGGGACTGCTCATCAATACAATAAACGATAATTTCGGCTTGGATATCAGCCGATTCGTTATGCTGGATTTCCACAGCTCCTCGAAGATTATCGATATTGTTGGCGGAATCGATATCAACGTGAAAAGTAGCGAGGTTAAGTACGCCAATCTCAACCTTACCGAACAGAATCAACTTTTCGGAACCAATGTTCCGATGCTGACACACGAAGGAAATCAGACCCTTTCGGGTCCTCAGGCAATTGGATGGGCAAGAATTCGTTATCTCGATTCCGATTTTGTGAGAACGAACAGACAGAGAACGGTTGCATCGGCATTAATGACAAAGGTTGCCGCAATGGATTCTCTCGATCAATTAGCGCTTCTGGAAGATTTGGCGGGCATGTTTGAAACGAATATGCAGTCGAGTGATTTAATGCGAGTTGGTTTAGCGGGTGTAAGCCTAATCGGAAATATGAGCGAGTACCGTGTTCCGGCCGACGGAATGTTTTATACGCAGGACAGTCCCTGGATGATGGTTCTGGATTGGGAGAAGCAGTTGCCCGCACTGCATGAGTATATCTGGGGTGAGAACAAATGAGCAAAACGCATTTTTCTATTGCCTGCGAGACCAATAAAGCAGCCGGAAAACCTCAGGAGAACGTGTTTTTTCAAGGAGCATACCGTAAACCGGAAGACTATAGACAGGTGTTTGCAAAGTCAGCCGGATCGGAAGCTTTGTTTCAGGTTTTTGCAGTATTCTCTGCCCGCGGAAAGGATGATATTGCCGCAGCAGCCTTACAACAAATCATGAAGACCTTCGGAGATCTGGTCGCCCAAGCCCAATTGATTCCCAGTCCGAATTTCGAGGCTTTTTCTGCTCGAATAACCCGTACATTAAATGATCTTGTATGCAATATTTCTTTAGCCAACAAGGGGACGCCTATAAAGGTCTCGTTTACTGCAGCGGTAATGATCGGAGACGTTCTGCGGATTATCAGTATGGGGAACACTCGCGCATTTCTGATCAGACAAAATAAAGTCATCCGCCTCACGGAAGATCAAACAGTAGCGCATCGCTACGTGCAGATGGGCGCCATTTCTCCGGAGGAAGAGCAGACGCATCCTGAAAGCGAAGTACTAACGCAATATCTGGGGAAATTCCAACAGGACGGACCAACGCTTCCCGAAAATAAAACCTACCTGAAGCTAACCCCCGGCGACGAGGTTGTTATTGTAGGAGCGGGAATATCAAGGTACATTCCTTCAAACGTTTTCGGATTCATTGCCTCAAAAACCTCACATCCGCAAATCAAGGCAGACGAGCTCATTAAAGCAGCAGCAGGCGGAGGGGCAAAGGGAGGATTGACTACGGTTGTGGTTCGAGTTACAGGTGTTGACACAAGCGCTCCGGTTGTTGTTCCGGCATTTGCTTCCCTGGCCGCAAATACGAATCAATCACATACCGCAGCGCTAGGTCTAGCCGGTTCCGACGCACGCGATGTAGCCGACACATCGATTTCGGGTCTTAGACCGGGATTTAAAAACGAGTCATTCCAGGAAATCGAGACAGCGGACGGGAATATTAGAGCGGAGGGCAAACCAGTGAAGACAAATAAACCATGGGCAAAACGACTCGTTGCCATACTCCTTCCCGTCGTTCTTTTTGTGCTTTTTGCGTTCATCGGATACTTCTCAACCTATGCGATAATCAGCGGAAGAAAAATCGTTAACGAACCGGATCCGAACGGAATGGAGACGGTTGACCAGGAACAGTCCCTGAACAAGGTCATGTATTCGGTCAGTGATCAGGTGCCCGTATATACGGAGGAGTCGACAAAAAGTCAAATCCTTCAATACCTGATTCGCGGAGAGGCGCTTACGCTTATTTCGCAAAGCGGAACCTTCTCCAAGATAAAAACAGCGGCCGGTAACACCGGTTATGTAATCTCCATCATGCTATCCGAAATCGACCCGACCATTGGTCAGGAAGAAATCGAAATGACTGCGGATCCTACGCCGATTCCCGAGTTTACGACACCCACAACCACGAAAGCCACAGAACCTCCGGAGACGGAACCAACAGCTCCGACAACCACTCAGACAACGGCTCCGACGACCGCAACAACGACGGCTCCTACAGAAACAACGCCAACCGAACCGTCGGTAACGGAAACAACGGTTCCGGAGACGACGGTCACGGTACCGGAAACAACGCCAGTCGCAACAACATAGTCTGAGCAGAGCAAATTGCGGTTAATTATTTTCATTTTCGAATTATTTATGCTGAATCCTTATAAAGCATAAAAAACGCCCGATATCGTATCGGGCGTTTTGTTTTTGATAAAGAAGAGAAGGCTTACTTACCGAAAAACTCGTGATACAAAGTGCGTACGGCGTAGGAGCAGTATTCCTCGCGAATGCCGAACATTACGGAAATTTCCGATGCGCCCTGGTTGATTATTTCCAGGTTGATTCCCGCCTTCGAAAGAGACTGCGCCGCACGGGCGGTTGTTCCGACGGTGTTTGCCATCGCCTCGCCGACAATCATAACGATTGCGAGGTTTCTTTTGACAAATACATCATCAACGCCCAGCTCTTTCCGAATTCGTTTAATGATGTTTGTCTCCTTGTCCGCAGTGAAATCAGCAGATCGAAGAACGATGGATACGGAGTCGATGCCGGAAGGCATGTGCTCAATCGAAATTCCTTCATCAGCGATGATTCCAAGGACCTTCATCGCGAAGCCGACCTCGCGGTTCATGAGGTATTTCTTGATGTTTAGGGTGCAGAATCCGTTCAAACCCGCAATTCCGGTAACCAGAGAGTCATAAACGGATCTTTTTGCAACAATGTACGTGCCCTCTCGGGAAGGATTGTTGGTATTGCGGATGTGTACCGGAATTCCCTTCCTGAAAGCGGGATAGAGCGCTTCCTCGTGGAGTACGGTGAAGCCGGCATAGGCAAGTTCACGCATTTCCGCATAGGTAATCTCCCGAATAGGAAATGGATTCGCGACCAGCTTCGGATTGACCGCGTATACGCAATCGACATCGGTCCAGTTCTCGTAGACCTTTGCGTCAACAGCGGCCGCGAGTATGGATCCGGTGATATCCGATCCGCCGCGGGTGAAGGTGATGATTTCACCTTCCGGCGAGTATCCGTAAAACCCCGGAAAAACACAGATTCCCTCGACGTCGCGCAGCCCAGCCAAATGATCGTACGATTCCGGCAGCACATGGATGTGTCCGAAAGCAGTAGTGAGCAGAAGCCCGTATTCCCTGGGCTCGCAGAATGAAGCCTTCACACCGATCTGATTCAGATAGGCGGCCACGATTCGGGCGGTACAATGTTCCCCGAGGGACTTGACGGAATCCATATATCTGTCCGAATTTGTAACCGGCATATAAACCGTGTCGGTAAGCTGCTTCTGAATTGCCGGTAGAATTTCTTCGATGCGAAGAGCGACGGCAATGTCGGCAAAACGCTCGAATACTCGGTTATGGAGACTGTCTTCATCAGAACCGGATAACCGTTCATTAGCCAGAGAAATCAATAAATCGGTCACCTTCGTATCATTTGCCGTGCGCACGCCGGGGGCGGAAACTACGACCACTTTACGTTCGGGATTTCCGATTATGATGTCGCATACCTTCTTGATCTGCGATGCGTCAGCGAGGGAAGACCCCCCAAATTTTGAAACGATCATATTCATGTGTTCAGGAGAACCTGTTCCTTCCCTAAAATTCATAGCGTTTCAATTATAAAGACCCAAAGGCTAATATTCAAGGAAAATGTATTTCAACTTGATTTGCTTTTCGATCATAATACGTGTATTCTCGTGAAAGAAGACACCGGAGGAGCTGGAAAATGCTTTTTTGTTTCAAAAATTTGGTTCCGAACCGAGTCTGCGAGAAACTTACCGCGTTTCCTTTCGGCGAGCTTCGGGATTGTGGTTACGAGCTTGCCCTCTTAGACTTGGATAATACGATTTCACCGGATCGCGCCACTCAGCCGATTGCTTTTTCCCATGAAGTCATTCGACTTTTGAAAGAATCGGGTTTCTCGTGTTGCTTGGTTTCGAACGCCAGATCCTCGCGGTCGGCCAGTTTTGCGACGGTTCTGGATATTTCCTGTGTCGATTATGCCGGAAAACCCTCTCCGAAGGGTGTTTGGAAGGCTATGGAAATGTTTGGCGTTCCCGCCGAAAAAACGGTGCTTTTCGGCGACCAGCTGTTTACCGACATCCTTGCGGCCAATCGAGCCGGAGTATATGCGGTTTTAGTGGAACCCTATGAGAAGAAAGAGATTTTCTACGTGAAAATTAAGAGAATATTCGAATATATCGTCAGAAAAATATGCCGTTTTTAGCGAATCTATTGCGCATGTTTCGGCGGTCAAGTAGAATTTTAGAGACGAAAAGAACCTTTTGTGCGTTCTATGGTTTCGGAATGGAAATGAGAGGGGAATATATATGATCAGTGCAGGAGATTTTAAAAACGGATTGACATTCGAGATGGACGGCCAGGTGTTTCAGGTCGTAGAGTTTCAGCATGTCAAACCCGGTAAGGGATCGGCTTTTGTGCGTACAAAGTACAAGAACGTCCGAACCGGCGGGGTCGTCGAGCGTTCCTTTAACCCGAATGAGAAATTTGAGCAGGCCCAGCTTGACAGAAACGACATGCAGTATATTTATTCCGACGGAGAGCTGTATTTTTTCATGGATCAGACGACATTCGAACAAAGACCTTTGTCCAAGGACGATATTGGAGACAACATTCGCTTTCTGAAAGAAGAAATGATTTGCAAAATACTTTCTTATCAGGGACAAATATTCGGAGTTGAACTTCCGATTATCGTTGAGCTGGAGATTACGGATTGCGAGCCCGGCGTGAAGGGCGATACCGCTACAAATGCAACGAAACTGGCTACTCTTGAGACCGGCGCTACCGTCAAGGTTCCGCTTTTCGTGAATCAGAATGAAAGGATTCGAGTAGATACGCGCACCGGAGAGTACATCGAGCGTGCCTGACGACAGTCTGGCTTCTTTGAGGCGGTGAAATGAGCGAAAACAAGCAAAGCGAGACGATAAAGGGCGAGCGGACCATGTCAAAGGGCTTTATTGCCCAGTATGCCGCTGAGGCCGCGCTGCAGACCAAAGGTGTGGCACGATTGATGCCGTCACCAGGAGTAGCAATCAAGGAGTCGCTCGGTGTTCTTCACGAAGGAAAGGGAGTCAGTGTCGTTTTCCATGAGAATGACGACGGATTTGTATCCATTACAGTATACCCGATTATCTATTATGGTATGATAATACCAGAGGTTGCGTGGTCCATTCAGGAGCGGGTGAAGGCGGATGTCGAGCGCTTTACCGGATTGGTGGTCGAAACGGTCGACGTCCACGTTTGTGGGGTTATCACCAGGGAGGAGAGTCAGACTTGAACCAATTTGTCAGAATCGTCATGATTGCGTATTCGTTCATATTGGCCCTTTTTTCGATGGTGCTTCTCTATGCATTTTTCGATAATACTTTTTTTGGACTGATCCTATCTCCGCTTACAGGTGTCGTCACCGATCCGGTGAATAAATTCATTTATCTTGCGGTACTGATTGTTCTGTTTGCCTCATGTGTGGCGACCGCTTCATACGCAATTCTTTCGGGCCGATTAAGCCGAACCCGAATTCGTCAGACCGACATCGGAACCGTAGATATCGGAGTCGACGCTATGGAGAGCATCGCTCTCAATTCCGCGAAAAGTGCTCAGGTCGGAATCAAATCCGCCAAGGCCCACGTTTCTTCCGCCAAGAACGGTGCAATCCGGGTGCGGATGAGTACGGTTCTGTATTCAAATGTCGAGATACCGGCCATGATGGCCAAGGTGCAGGAGAGAATCAAGAAGGACATCGAGAGATACACCGGGATTACCGTTGAATCGGTCTCCGTAAAGGTTAGTCGAGTCGAGCCTGTCGTCGCCAAGGTGGAAAGATAATCCGATGAGAGCGTTCTTCGTAAAATTTCTCGAAATGATTAAGGACAGAAATGCCGGCTTGATTGGAGCGGGGGCAGGGTTCGTTTTAGCCTTGCTTCTTGTGATTTTCGGATTTCTGAAGACTCTCTTCATTTTGTTGTTGACACTCGTCGGGTATCTTTTAGGTGTCAGGCTTTTTTCGGACAAAGAAAAACTCAAGAATTTCATGGATAAACTGATTCCCCCGGGGAGGTTTCGATGAGCAGAAAAAAGTCCCGCGAGGCTGCGTTTCAGTTTTTATACCAGTTTGAATTCCGGACAGACAATCCGGAACCCCAGAAGGCCGTTTTTCTCGAGAGTAGTCCGCTTCAAGGAAAGGACCTGGAATATTTTGAGCTTGTCGTATCCGGGGTATCCGCAAGGAAAGAGGAATTGGACTGTGCGTTTTCCCCCTACCTGATCGGCTGGAAGTTGGATCGGATCCCGAAGGTCGACTTGATTTTGCTTCGCATTGCATGTTTTGAAATGCTGTACGTTGAATCGATTCCGAACAGCGTATCTATAAGCGAGGCGGTCATATTGGCCAAGCAGTACAGCACCGAGGAATCCAGAAGTTACATTAACGCCATTCTCGGAAGGATTGATTCCGGTAAAACCGAATGAACGAAGTACTCTCCGTCGCTCAACTGAACCGATATGTGAACGACCTTCTGGCCGCAGATCCGCAGACGGCGTCGGTACGTGTTTGCGGCGAAATATCCGGGTTTAAGAGGTATCCGTCCGGACATGCGTATTTTCAGCTCAAGGATTCGGATTCACAAGTCAGTTGCGTCCTGTTTCGGGGACATTTTCAACAGCTTTTCTTTATACCGGAGGACGGTCAGAAAGTAATCGTAACGGCCCGCGCGTCGATTTACGAGCAGGACGGGCGATTTCAGCTAATAATCTATTTCATGGAGCCGGACGGAGTCGGAGACCTTTTCCGGCAGTTTGAGCTTCTTAAGAGTCGCTTGCGAGAGGAAGGACTATTCGATGCAAGTCATAAGAGACGGCTCCCGTTTATTC
>CAYGIB010000074.1:0-8419 GCA_964349735.1 uncultured Oscillospiraceae bacterium
GCACATCTAGAAAACGTCTACTCAACAAGGCCGGTCGATTGTGATAGCGAAGATTGGCCTTAAGAATCGACAGATCCGAATTGCCCCACCCGCAGTATATAAATTCCGGCCCGCTCCACTTAAGAAATGCGTCGTAAGCATCGTTAAACGAGAGCCCGTTCCGAAGGTCGGATGACAGTTTATTGATGACCCGGGAGACGTTTTTGTTCATGATTGTGTAGCAGACGGGTCGAATCAGCAAATGAAACGGCTCGCTGATATCGATTCCTTTGTCACTTACCGTCAGTTTGACCGCGCCGATTTCGATGATCTCGCCGGGCAGTGTCTTGGCGTCCACGCGTGACTTAATCCAAGGAATCGGCTGGTTCCATTCCAGGTCGATAATCACATAGGTATCGGACGGATGAAGGATTCCGCCTTGTTTCTTACTCCCCCTGTCCGTCATGTCTCACCCTCCGGGCCTGTACCCGGTTCCCTATTTGGGGCTGCCCGCCCTCTTCTATCCGATTCCGTCTGATCATCTCTGTCCGACTGCGTATTCCATTCACTATCCGGAACCGCACTCGGCTGTATCGAATCCTCTTCTTGAGAAAAGCCCATGATACGAGCCGGATTGAGTCGAATCAGAACAATAAACAACGCTGCGGAAAGGATCGATATCAGGGCACCGGCAATAAAGCCGGGCGGCGTGTATCTTGCCTCTATCTGATGAGTCCCCTGTCGGATCGGAACGCTGAGCCACGCTCCCGCCGCCCTTTCGATGGGAACGGACCGGCCGTCCACGCGAATGTCCCACCCTTGGTCGAAGGGAATCGAAAAGAACAATGCGCCGTCGGCTTCCGCCTCAATGCCGCCGCGGACACCCGAGCCGTCCACCCGCTCCGTTCGGAGGGATTCCTTTTCGAGCATGCGAAAAACCGACTCGAAACTGTCCGGGTTTACGGTTGCCGCATAGACGGAGAATGATTCCGGGTCGGTCTTTGGGAAAGACAGGCTGATTCTTATATATTCGTCTGCGCCGGTAATCGTTCCGCAATCGACAATTTGTCTGCCTTTGACGATCACCGTTCGGTTACCATACCAATTCGATGTCAGAAGAATTCGGATATTTACCCGCACCTCTATGTCCGCGTCGACGTAGAGGAAGAGCCTTTCACCGGGCATCATGTTTTGGAATTCGGAAATCAGGGAAGCGCTTTCCTCCGGAATGGAAAACGCATATCGGCCGTTATCGGTCACAGACACGTTTCTCATGTCTGTGAATGTAAGGTCTCTTTCCGCATACAAGGCCTCCGCACCCATGCGTTCCAGCAACGCGTTGGTATTATTAAAGGGAGACCCGGAGGGTGTCCCCCAAAAACCAGAAATCTCCGGATTTACCCGGTACGCGAGTGAAAGCGCGTGTTCATTTCGAACAAACGAGACATCGTATTGAATAATGGTATCGGCCGGATTATCCTTTTGCCGGTTTTGAAATCCGTCGTACGATCCGACCCCGAGGGGTGGCGGAGATTCTCCTCCGAAGCTTTCGTCGGTGAAATCTCCGAAGCTTTCGTCGGTGAAATCTCCGATCGGCTCCTCGGATATCTGATTCGGTTTCACCGCGACGAACCGCAACTCCCCTTCGATGCTAAGGAGCATCCCGGTCACCTCGTTGTAGCCGGCCGCATGAAGTCTCGATTGTGAAAGACTTCCGAACCCGTTCCGCCGGGCAAATTCGAGAAGATTTTCCGGCATCAGCCAGGCGGGTGCGTCCGGAAGGCCGACTCCGGCCCATGCCCCGTCATAGTCGGTGCGCGTTAAATCCGAAGCAATGCGAAAAATCGGCCGATTGCCCTCCGAAGTGAGTTCTTCCCGAACCGCGTCGGCATATCGGCCACTCGATGTGTACGCCGCCTCTCCGTCATATTTAACTCTTGCATCCAGGGCGAAATTTGCGGACAGTCCGAGCTCCGCGACGGTAATGATCAGAAAGATCAATCCGACGAGACGGTCCCGTTTCACGGATCCGTCGAGTGCGCGGATGCAAAAGCCGTAAATAAAAATCAACAGTGCCGTTCCGTATATCGATTGCCATGCGCGTTGCAACTCGCCGGTGTGATTGTCTAATACAAGGAACGCGAAAACGCCCAGCATCACCAGAAGCAATGTTTTCTTGGGGATGTCGGCCGCATGGCGAAGCGCCCGCGCGGTCATGTACAGGAGAAGAAAAACGAATACAAGAGCCTGCCTGAAATGGCCGCTCTCGGTAATAACCAGGCCATTCAACGCGTAGTCGATCAAGCTTCCGCTCATGGTGATATAAAGGAAGCCGAGCAGGGTCAGCGCATATACGCGCTCTCGAAAAGCAATTCGGGACTGAAAGGCAAAAAGAGGCACCAGCACCATGACGGCGACGCCGCAGTAAATGTTTGGCATCCGAAGACTCAATTCCGGGGCGGTCCGGAACAGCATCCGGTCAAAAAAAAAAAAAAATGTGAAATACATTTTAAGATCACCGGGAAAACGAAAGCCTCCCGCCTCCGTCACCGCTCCCCGGAGGGCGAGAAGCGACGGAATCAAGAACACCGCTGCGCCGCCCGCGGCAATCAGCGAGCATACGGCAAAGCGAACCGGCAGAGGCACCCGTGAAGCTCGCTGAATCGCTTTTCCACCCGCCTCGAAGTACAGCAAGGGAATAAACATGATCAGGAACAATCCGACGTACAGGCCCGTCCTCCATGCCGACAAGACCAAAAGGAATAAAGACAAGGTGTACAGCAACGGTTTGTGTCCGCGAATCATCCGCCACGCTCCGAGCAGGACGAACGGCAGAAGAACGGCGGCGTCCGCCAGAGAAACGTCAACGCAGTATGCAAGCATGTATCCGCCAAGAGCGTAGGCTGAAGAAAGTGCCGGAACATAGGCTTTGCGTATGCAATCCTTTTCGCTTACGAACCAGGCAAATCCAAGTCCGGCCAAGCCGACTCGCAAGAGCAACTGGAGGGTCATTGCGTCCGAAATTCTTGTTTCGGGAAAAAACACGAGAATCAGATGGAGCGGGCTCGAAAGATACGTACCGACAAAAGCGAGAAAATTGACGCCATACCCGATATTCCATGAATAGAAGAGGCTGTCGCCCGCCAATAATTTTCTGCGCAACTCGACCAGCAACGGCAGATATCGGCCGTACAGCTCCTCGTCGACAATCAAATAGGGCCCGAACGGAGGAACTTTCTTAAGAAAAAAAATGATCGTCATCACCGCTACCGGGATGAAGAAGGACGCAGCGAGAAAGGCGACGGAAAATCCTGAGTTCGCAGTCAGTTCCTTCCGTAAATTGATTCTCGGCATGTCCCCGCGAAAGGTCTCCCCGGTCTTCCGGTTCTTCAATTCCTCCGGGCTCATTGCGGCATCTCCGGAGGTTCTCCTGCAGGCTGTCCGGAAACCGTTTCATTTTTGCGAAGCATCCGATCCGAGGTTGACTCATCTGCGAGATTCGGTTGCTCGAACCCAATCCTGCCCTCATGAAGCGGAAGCGACATAATCGTTTCGCCATCGGAAACCGGCTCAATAACCGAAATCAATCCTTGTCGGCGCCGTACAAAGATACGCATGCCCACGGCACAAAGGAGGAGAGCGAGAGCGCCTAAGCTGATTGCGATACCGTAATTGAGGCCTTCCGTCTTGTATTTCATAACAATCTCGTGCTTACCGGCCGAAAGGGATACTCCGCAAAGGGCTCCGGAAATGTTGTGAACCTTCGCCGGCTTACCGTCGACCCATGCCGACCAACCCTCGTCATAGGTCATTGTCAAAAGGAGAACGCCCGGTTCCGCTACATCGATGACCCCGCTGAAGCGAGTCGTTTCGAAGGACTCGATGACCAGCCCGGACGCACCAAGCGTTTCTAACATTTGGCTGTATGCCGCCGGATCCACACTGTAGCAATAGACCAGAACGGTGCTGCTCTTGTCATCCGTCCAAGTCAGCTTTGCGGATTTCATCGAGTCGGAGGCCTCTCCGATATCGATAATCTGGTTGCTGCGATTATTGGAGCGTAAGATTGAGGTCCCGGATTCGCCCG
The DNA here is from genome assembly GCA_964349735.1 of uncultured Oscillospiraceae bacterium. Classification (GTDB taxonomy): domain Bacteria; phylum Bacillota; class Clostridia; order Saccharofermentanales; family Saccharofermentanaceae; genus JAAYCT01. The sequence goes on from CAYGIB010000074.1 coordinate 4,067, forward strand.
GTTCCAGGAAAACGGCCTCCGCACTCACATTCTGACCCGAGGTCTCGAAAATATACAGCTGTCTTCCGTCGGGCGCAGCATCGACGGAGAATTCGATTGAAGCCTTATCTTTGTCCTTTTCGATGCGAAAACTGTAGCCGGCCAATTCATTGCCGGAAATAAATTCTGTGTTTTCAAGCGTTCCTGGAACGATTTTCTCCGCTTTGTACACGGGGTCGACTCCAAGAGCCATCAAAAAATCATTGGTCGTTGCAAAAACATTTCCACTGCTCGACTGCTCATACTCGAGCACATCGGACGAGACCATGTATCCCAACGCCAAAGCGTCCGGATTTGAAAAAATTCTCATATCGTAATCGTTCGGTACGGGTGTATCGAAAACCGTCGGAATTCGCGATTGTGTCTCCAGGTCCACTAAGTACTGAATTCCGAAAAGCGATGCGGTCACCTCCGTCAGTCCGTAATTTCGCGTCGAATTGATCCCGTTCGTGTGAAAACCGAGCGATTTCATGAATTTGACCTGAGACTCCCGCGCCGTCGAGGAAAAAATGGAAAGACCTTTCATATCATATAGCGCGGGTTGGTTACAGACATATGCGGGATATACCTCCGCTCGGACAAAGGGTCCGATCTGCGAATCGTTTTCCTTTTTTTCGAGAAAGGACCGGACCTCCGTCGACTTCATCCCGTAGAAATCCCAGCCGGTGAACCCCTCGTTCATAGACACCAGTGCGATTGTGACCTGAGAAGATACAATCAGCTCGGCGATGATAATCCCGAAAAGCAAATTGCGGTGCCATAGCCGACCTGTCTTGGACGTCAAAATGGTCCGGAGCGCAACCGTATATGCGACGATAAAAATGCCTGTAAGCGCAATCGCACGGAAGCTCTCACCGTTCTCCGCGAGTTTCTCGTACAGGACCATGTAAGATAGCGTAAGAAGAATCGATATCGTCAAATCGGATGCCGCAAAGGACTTTAAATTACGCAGCACCCGGTAGCCGATAATGACGAGGACAAATGACATGAGGAAAGCCTGTCGGTAAGGAATCTGATTGGGAAAGTGAAGGCCGTGCCAGATGAAGTTCAACAGCCGGTTGGCAAAACTGAAGTACATGATCAGGAGCAACACACCGTAGGATATTTTTTCCTTCAGATGGATTCGCGAAGACAAGAAAAACAACGGGATAAAAAGAAGCACAATGATGCCGCTGTATACGTTGGCCATCCCGTCACGGATGTTCGGGTTCGCCCCCAGGAAAAAGCGGCTGAAAAAATCGAACATGTCGTGTGTCAAGGAGTAATCCTTGGGAAAAGCATCGCCGGTCGCGGAAGCATGACCGAGCGCAATGTACGTCGGATATAAAAGAACGCCGGCCAAGCCTCCGCCAATCAGCGAGTAAAGTGAAAATCGACTGACTGCTCCGAAGAAATTCGAAGGCGTCTTCTTTTCGACAGAAGTCACGTAGCAGACCGGCGCGTACAAGATCAGAAAGAGACAGACGAAGTACCCGGTAAAGAAGTTGGACCATAGGCACAAAAAGAGACTGATGCAGTATAAGAAGGGCTTCTTGTCCCGGAACATAAGACGCATCCCGAAAACGATGAGCGGCAGGAGCACCACGGCGTCCATCCACATAATGTTCCAAAAATATGCCAATACCCATCCGCACAGCGCATAGAAAGATGAGAAACCGCACAGAAAGAGGTCCTTGCGCCCCTTATCGATATCCCTCAGCAAAAAGGACATAAACAGTCCGGACAGCCCTGCGCGGAGGCAGACAATCAGGGCGATGCCGTCTGCAATATACTTGGTCGGAAATAAAAGGAGAAGAATGTTAAGCGGGCTGGCCGCATAATTTGCGTACGTCGCCAGAAAATTGGAGCCCAGCCCGATATTCCATGAGTATTGAAGACTCTCCCCGGAGAGAATTTTGTTCCGGAGCTCGGCCGCAAACGGGGCATACTGGTGATAGAGGTCAACGGTGAGAATCATTTTGTTCCCGAACGGGTGGACCTGCTGGACGATAAAAACCGCAAGGACCGCCGCAAAGGGGATTAGGAATGACAACAGCGTATAGAGTGAGCGACGACGTTTAAATGCTTGCACTCCGGCATACAGGTATTGCCTCATACGTACCTCTCCGAAAAATAATAAATTGTCGGAAATCTCCCGAAAAGATCATCCGATTGCTATTTTACCACACCGCGCGGTCATCAGGGCGGCGTTTTCATCCTTCCGGTTTTGTGCTAGAGTATATTTGCCATAGGATAAAGTTTTTACATGCTGGAGGAAATGGGATGACCCGTAAACTGCGGATGAAAATCATCACGAATCCTCTGTCCGGACGGCAAACCAACCGGCAGCTCGTCAACGACTTGCTCGAACACCTCTCGGACGCCCGTGCGATCGCACGGGCCGATTTATTTTTCGTCGGGGAAGATATGCATGCGCAGGATATCGCCCGGAATACCGCGCCCGACGAGTACGATCTGATTCTGTCCGTTGGCGGGGACGGCACGGCACACGGCACGATGAATGGCATGATGATCGGGAAGGTGCGAACGCCGCTTGCAATTTACGGCGGCGGAACGGTAAACGATTTTGCGACCGCCATGGGACTGCCGACCGATCCGCTGACGTTCTCCGGTATGCTGACCGATTATTACATGACGGAAATCGACGTCGGTCAAGTCGGTGACCGATACTTTCTTAATGTTTTGGCGGGCGGATGGATGGCCGACATTGCATACAAGGTTCCGTCCGACTCCAAGGCGGCGCTCGGCAAATTAGCCTATTGGATCGAAGGTGCTCTGGATCTGCCCGCAAACCTTCATGAAGGCATACCGGTTCATGTTTCGTGCGATAATGTATGCTTCGACAGCGAAGCTCTGCTTTTTATCGTGGCCAACAGCACCAACGTCGGAGGTTTTCGCAATCTTTTTCCTCAGGCCCGCCCGAACGACGGCCTGTTGGACGTTCTGATCATCTCCAGACTGACGAACGCAGATGTGCTCCCGCTGATCGGAAAAGCGTTGACCGGCGATTTATTGAGAAACGAAAACGTCCTTTATTTCCAGACATCCTCTCTCCAACTGTCCTCGAGCGCCGAACATTCGGTTCGCCTGGACCTGGACGGTGAAGAGGGCCCCGAGCTTCCGGTCTCAGTCCGTTGCGTCCCAAGCGCTATTCGACTGATTGTGCCCAATCCTGAAAAATAGTATCCTATGGTTATTTTAAGGAGGCATGCGATTCGATGAAGAAAAGATCGTCCACCCCGGGAAAAGAGACTCCCGAAAATAGCGATGAGGTTCGCCCGGTCGGAAGACCCGGTAACATCGCTTTTTCGAGTGTACCCGAAGAAGGGGCGGATTCGATATCTCCTTCCGGCAGTCCCGAAGCGGAATCTGCCGCGTCTCCCGAGGTGATCCTCTCACCGGAAGTCATCCCTTCTCCCGAGGAAATTCCTTCTCCCGAGGAAATTCCTTCTCCCGAGGTGATCCTCTCACCGGAAGTCATCCCTTCTCCCGAGGAAATTCCTTCTCCCGAGGTGATCACTTCTCCCGAGGTGATTCCCTTAATAACGCCCGACAATGTCCGATCAGACGACCCGGATATTGGTGACGGAGCCAAGATGGCCGAAGTTTACCCGATAACGGAGGGTGAAGCCGAAGCCCCTGATTTCTCGACGGATATCTCTTCCGGGCCTGCCGATTCGACAACAGTCACTATAGTTGATCCGGACCCTTCGGACATAACTCCGACGCTTTCGTTTGGTTCCGAGGATCCCGGATTGTTTCGGGAATCCGACGAGCTCATTTTCTCCGCACCGGAGGAGGAAGACCCGGACCTTCATGGAATGCCGGCGGTCCGCATTTCTCAGGACGCCACGGTTTATGAGCCGCGCCTCCGGAAACTGTCGTGGCTTAAGCCTCGCCATATTATCACTCCGTTGGTCGCCATTGCCGTCGTGCTTTTATTTATTTTCGTGATATACATCGGACCGAAGAATGAGCGGGCTGCAAGTCCGCTCATGATTCGGGGGAACGCCGTCTCGAATGCCGAGTTCAGCTTTATGTATCACTATGTCCTGCTCGAAAACGGCGTCGACATATTGTCCGCAGACGGCCGGGACATGCTCGCGAGCTCACCGGAGAACAGCTATGAAACGTACCGGGATCTTTTTTTGGATATGACAGCCAAGGAAATGCAGACGACTGCGATCCTATACGACGACGCTGTCGCCCACGGCTACAACATTAGTCCGGAATACAGGCAAAGAGTTCAGATTTATATCAATTGGTTGAGCGAACGAGCCGCAGCGATTTCAGTTGACCTGGAAACTTATATCC
>CAYGIB010000075.1:0-446 GCA_964349735.1 uncultured Oscillospiraceae bacterium
GACCCTGCAAACCGGACAAATACGTGTGGAATCCGAGATTACCGGGATGGATATACACGGATTGGGTATTAATGTCAGCACCGTACCAACACCGAACATGGTTTTGAGTGCCTCTTTCGAAAAGAATACAAAAGGACAGTTTTTTACCGTATATGAAGGATCGGAGGATTTCGTCTACCTTCTGCAGGACGGGCAGATCGATCATACATATTCGGACGGCAGTTTTGTCGGGGGGACCGTTCGGATTATGGCGCTGGACGAGCAAGGGAGAATGGTTCAAAAGCTATTGGCGGACATTGTTGATTTTAAAGAGAGCCAGTTCGGCCCACAGACGAGACTCGACAGAATCAGTGAGACAGACTCCAGAATCAGCTTCATTGTGTCATCCGACTATAACACGATTGCCTTTTCTCAAGACGGCCAATATATTACGGATTTGACAACAG
>CAYGIB010000075.1:456-8371 GCA_964349735.1 uncultured Oscillospiraceae bacterium
ACAACAGCGCTGCGAAGAGAATATCAGCTGCCGATTGAGGCGGAAATCATTTCGGCGTCTGAGGCGGGCGGAAGATTTTGCGCGCTTTCTTCCGATTGGTCCGTATACACATCCACGGATGGCAAAAACTTCAATTCGTACGGGTTGGAGTCTCTTGTTGAAGAAATACCGAAGGCCGTGATTTCAAGCAATAAGGTGATTATTGTTGCCGGTGAGGGCGGCAAAATTCTTTCCTATTGCGACGGAGAGAGCATCGATTTGCCCATTATAACAAGTGCCGATCTGTTGGCCGCAGCCGGTGACGGACAAACAGTTCTCATTGTCGGGGCGGACGGAACCATGCTGACATCTTCAAATGGTCTGGTGTTCAGAGCGCTGGATGCGGACGAGCGTCCGTTCCAGGACGATTCGGCAGACTGGATTTGCGCGACTTACTCGGATGGGCAATACATTGCCGTCGGCAGTTCGGGCGAAACCGCTTTGGGCACATATGATTCGTCATCCGGGCGATTCCGTCTTTCCGGATTCCGGACAAAAGCGGTTCGCGGTGATACCATCGTTCCTCAATCGGTCGTTTTTGACTCTTCCGGTGCGATCATGTTGCTCACGACCTCAGGCAAGACATTTATCCTTTCGGAGGATAAGCTGTATTGGAAGGAGTTGTATTCTCCGTTGACCGCGCCGGTGCAGGCCTTAGGATGCGCTGCGGACGGAAGGGTCGTCCTTTTCCGGGATGAGGCATTCTATTTGACCCGGCTTCTCACTCGGGTCGAATACAGCGAGCATTTAACCGATACGACAATCAGTGCGGGTGATATGTGCTTTCTTTCCGATCAAACCCCTGTTTTTAACGGAAGCGACCAACAATCCTCGGACGGATTATGGCAGCTGTACGGCAATGCAGTAGCGGCACAGGTAGTCGATAACGCACCTCCTTCCGGCGGTTCGTCATCTTTGAAGTTATACGCCGGAGCACAGCCGGGAAACGACAGCGTTCGATTTGTATCTCAAATCCTATCTTCAGACGGATCAGCGACTTTTTTCGAAAAGACATTTTACCGGATAGAGGTTTGGTTGAAGCAAAATGAGATGAGCGAAGGCGAGGTCATGGCGTGGATATCCGGAGATTTCGAATCGGTAGGAACCGTTTTCACGGATGTTGGAAACAACTGGAGACACTATTCTGCACTTGTAGTATTGCCTGCGGAGGCTTGTGACAATCATTCCGGTGACATCCGATTGAACATCGGGTTTTCGGGCCAAGGAGAGTTATACCTGGATAAGATTTTCTTCGGGCCGGACAAATTCTCGTCAGAAGCGGTCCCCGAAGAATACCTGAATGTGATTCGGGAGATTAGTCCCGACTTTGTTCGCTTGAGAAACGTATCCTTCGGTATGTTGAATGTCGACTCGGACTCCTATTATTACCCGACCGGAAACGAGGGGGTTACTTCCGCTATTGGAGAGGGATATGTTTCTCAAGGCTGCGTTTCTCTCGAGTCCTCATTGCGCATGACTCGCCAAGCCGGTGCAAACCCATGGCTCACCATTGAGTCATCGGCCGGGCAGGAACAAATCGAACACCTAATGGAGTACTTGTGCGGAAGTATATCGGAACCCTACGGGAAAATGCGTATTGATAACGGAACAGCAGTTCCATGGAGCAGCCAATTTGAGCGCATCGTATTCGAGATGGCAGATTCCGACGGTTTGTTCAAGACGGATTTGCAAAAAGGAGCGTTTGTCGATTTTATCATCAATGTAATGAAGTCGTCGCCCCATTATCTGGACATTAAGGATCGCATTTTGTTTCTGGACGGAATGAACTATACCGCCGGATCCATGCTGTCAACGGCTGACTTTCACTCAACGTCTTTACATATAGACACTTTTGCGGGCAATGTTAACAATACGCAAGCGTTTCTATCATCGCAGGAGATTGTATCCGCGGGATACTTGGATTATTACGATCGAATTCCACGAATTCTGTCCCGTCCCAGAGAACAGCTCGGCGAGTGGATTGGCTCGGCAAGCTTCCGGATACAGAAGGAGACCCTTTCCCCAAAGGTAATAAACCGGTCGGACACAAGGATTACGGCTGCTGCGTACGTTGATTTCATACTCCATGATCTCGGGTATCAGACATCAATTATATGTATTGATCTGCCAGTCCACGAGGGTTCTTTCGACTATAGCCGAAGTGTTTTTACCGCACCGAATTACCTCGATGCCCAAGAGAATTTTGTAGTAACCGAAAATACCCGCGTTTTGCTTGCTTCCTTATCGGCCCTGACCGATTCCGTTTCCGGTGCCCCGATTCTGGTGAAAAGACTCCCTGAATTATCCGGGGAAGAAGCCGATGAATTCGAGAGGATCGAGAGTGACATCGATCGTGAGTTGGCGTCATATGCGTTTATCGATGGAAATTCGGTTTGTGTCTACATTACCAACACCGGTGATGAGCCAAAACAGTTCCGGATTGAATCCGATTTTCGCATCGATCACGTGGTGATTGATCATTTCTCCGAAACAGGCGAAATAATCGGATCGGTCGAGCGCCGAAACCTTAACATGCGCTTTACCCTTCTTCCCGGTCAGTTTATCGTTGCACGGGGAACGACGGAAGAATCGTAAACCGGTTATTATTGAGATGTGATTTCAATCAATCCGGCGGCTTCTTGACGGATTTCGATAATAATCCTATTTTGCTTGCCGATGACAATTTATGGTATGGACAGCCTGTTTATTTTTGAGTATAATCATTAGGCGTTTGGGTGGTTAGCTCAGCTGGTTAGAGTACTTGCTTGACATGCAAGGGGTCGATGGTTCGAGTCCATTACTACCCACCATTAACGGGAACCCTTCGCCGGAGTGTCTTCTTCGGTGAAGGGTTCTTCTTTTTTTATGTGCATTCTCGATACTTTTCACGCAAATAATCCAAACATTATGTGATATAATTATTTATATAATTTTGTGATATACATGAAGGAGGGAATGGAATGATTTGTCCAAAATGCAAGATCGAAGTCGACGGAGCGTCTGTATTCTGTCCCGAATGCGGATCAAATATGATGGAAACAGTTTCCGATACTGACCAGGAAGTGAATAAAGCGGTTTCGGAGAGTGCGGAAGTGGCTTTTGAGGAGACCCAAGAAAAAACGGATTGGGAGAATGATAAGATCGCGGAATCGAACGAGGCAACCCCGGAGACCGTTTCGGTTCAGGCGGATAATGTTTATGCTCCGTTACCCGAAGCGGTTGTCGTGACCTCAAGTGACGCTCCCGGATTGTCCCAAGCCGGCAAGAAAGAGAAAAAGAAAAATTCGAAGATCGCAGTCAATGTCGATATACCCAAGGAATACAAACCGTTTACCACCGGCGGAGCCTTCTGGTATCTGTTCCTGCTCGGGATTCCGATTGTAGGATTTATTTCATTGATTATCTTTGCATTTGCCGGCAAGAACAAGAACCGCAAATCCGTGGCTCGCGCGATTCTGATTTTTTCATTAATCTGCCTTGTGATATCCGTTGCTTTGACGATTTTTGCTTATATTGTGTTCGGGTATCTCATCGAGGATATTATGGATGCGGAAAGCGTTCAGGAGATTATTGAAATCGTGCTGCAGGAATTGGAATTGATGTTCGGCTAAGGGAGTCTGTCGGCTTGTTAAGCCTTCGGCTTGCTAAGCCTGTCGGCTTGTTAAGCCTTCGGCTTAGTAGCCTTTCGACTCCAAGAGGCAAGAATTTTGCCATCTGAACGTTCAATGCCTGTAACATTGTTACCGTACAATCAAGCTGTAGACTCGGATTACCGTCTGCAGCTTTTTTGTTGAGGTGAAAAACATGCCGGATGAAGAACTGATTTCGAAACGCGAGCTTCTAAGAGCCGCAAGAATTTCTTACGGAACCCTATACCGTTGGAAAAGAATGAACCTAATACCGGAGTCGTGGTTTATTCACAAGGCAACCACGACCGGACAGGCGACTTTTTTTCCGAGAGAGCGAATTTTGGCACGCGTTGGGAAGATTCAAGAGCTTAAGGGCGAATTGTCTGTTGACCAGTTGCGAGAAATATTCTCGGCAAATGTTCGAAGCTTCCTGATTCCGATGAGTGACTTTGTGAAATTGAACATGGTCAACAAGCTGACCGTCACCGCTTTTTCATCCGTTTTTCCCAAGAAAGAGAAACTCGACTTCGACGACGTGTTTTCCATGTATGTCGTCGACCACCTGATGCGCCTTTCCGGAATCTATCTGGAGGATGCAAAACAGGTAATCCGGATGCTCGAGAAGTACCTCTCTTCAAAAAACAGCAAGGAGTACCAATTGATTCTCCTTCGCAAAATGGGTATCCCATTAATGATTCTAGTGAGCGGAGACGATGAAATCCTTTTGGAGGAAAATACGGAGGTGGTCGCAAGCGCAAATCTTGCGGAATTTGAAGATGCGCTCAAAGACCAGTTAATCTCATAAGGGAGGGTCATTATGGGAAAGAATAACTCATCTGACATAGTGAAGTTCGAAGAAAGTAAAGAGCCTTCAATGCGAGTCTCTTCAAGTGTTCCCAGGGATTCCGCCCAGGCGGAAGAGGATATAAGTTTGATTCAAGTCATATCCGATCCGACACGGATTCATATTCTGCAAACTCTGTCGGAGCATGACTCGCTTTGCGGGAAAGATATTCTTGCACACTTTTCGATTACTCAACCGACGTTGTCGCACCATATGAACCTGCTGTGTAACAGCGGGTTGGTCGATTCGGCAAAAGACGGTAAATATGTTCAATACCACATAAGGCAGGACGGCATCGGACGAGTCATCGCATTTTTCGAGTCGCTGGCCGGAGATAAATTGAATAAAGCAGATGCCGCAGATATCACAGGGTCGAGAACCATGTCTGCGCAGTCTTCCGTCAAGGGACCGGCTCTTAAGAGAACACCGATGCTTCCGACGCCTAAGGCCGTCATACAAAGTCCCGATATTCCGGATGAGACAATCATTGAGAACAAGAAAATCAAGAAAAAAGACAAGGATAAGGACGGCAAAAAGGAGAAGAAAAAAAGAAAGAAGAATTAGCATCGCATTTCGATGTCAGTCGGTTTGACAAAGGGATGCGTAAGCATTATTATAATGGAAAGATTACAAGAAAGGAGAGCGTATGAGTTTCCATTCTCAAGAAGTTGTAAAGGATATCGTTGAGCTCTTCGGCAGTAAGAACATACGCTTGACTCCGCAAAGAATTGGCGTGTATCGGTATTTGCTCGAAAACAGAAACCATCCCACCGTAGATACTGTGTATCATTTTCTCAAGAACGACAATCCCTCATTATCTAAAACGACCATCTACAACACGGTGGACACATTAGCGGAAGCCGGACTTCTGCGGATGCTTCGCGCATCAGAGGGCGAGGTTCGACTGGATGCGGTGATGGAGTGTCATGGACACTTTATCTGCGATGTGTGCGGAAAAATTATTGATTTTACGCTTGACGGATGTCGTTTGCCCGATATGCTCAATCAATTTGAGGTTCATGATTATGAAGTACGAGCATTCGGCGCTTGTGCGATGTGTTCTAAACAACAATGAAACGAAGGGAGAATATATTATGGAAATGAAAGGTTCAAAAACCGAAAAAAACTTGAACGATGCTTTTGCCGGGGAGTCGATGGCGACGAACAAATATGCGTATTACGCATCGAAGGCGAATAAAGAAGGTTATGTACAAATATCCAATATTTTTTTGGAAACCAGCGGAAACGAGAAGGAGCATGCAAAGCTTTGGTTTAAAGCTTTGCACGGCGGTGACGTTCCGGAAACAGCCAAGAATTTGTTTGATGCCGCCGAAGGTGAGAACTACGAGTGGCGTGACATGTATAAGCGTTTTGCACAGGATGCCCGCGATGAGGGATTCAATCAGATTGCCGCGCTGTTTGAAGGCGTTGCCAAGATTGAGAAGGAGCATGAGGCGAGATATCGCCTGTTGGCTCAGAGACTCGAAAAAGGAGAGATTTTCGAGCGCGACGGAGTTGTGGTCTGGAAGTGCGGAAACTGCGGACATATTCATATCGCCACCAAGCCGCCTGAGATGTGCCCGGTCTGCAATCATCCGAAGGCATATTTTGAACTGCAGTCGACCAATTATTAGTTGATTCAAAGAGAATCAAAGAAGGAGGATCGTTATGGCCAGAGGCTTAAAGGTATTCAAGTGTTCGATTTGCGGAAACATTGTCACGCTGCTTCACGAAGGTGGAGGAGAGTTGGTTTGTTGCGGAGAACCGATGAAACTATTGGTTGCCGGAGAGGATGATTCTGCGGCGAAAGAGAAACATGTTCCGGCCGTAAAGATCGTTGACGGACTTTTGCGCGTGGATATCGGAGATGTTCCGCATCCGATGATTGAAAAGCACTATATTGAGTTTGTCATTCTGGTCACCGGAAGCGGGGTATTCGTTGAGTTCCTTATGCCGGGTGCGGAGCCGGTAGCATGGTTCACTGCTCCCGAGGGCAATGATTATGAGATCTACGAGTACTGCAATTTGCACGGACTCTGGAAGGCTTAATCGCAGACTCGGAAAATATTACGGACACGAAAGAAGCGGCGCCGATCGGCGCCGCTTCTTTCGTTCTGTTTAGAAAAAGGATGATATAATTATTTGTCCCCGGGAGTGTTCCAGCTCATCAGCGCACGAAGCTCCTTACCGACCTTTTCAATCGGATGCTCGGTCTCAAGTCGTCTTCTGGCGTTGAAGTTCAACCGACCGCACTGATTCTCCAGTATCCAGTTGCGTGCGAACGTTCCGTCCTGAATCTCGGAAAGCACCTTCTTCATTTCCTTCTTGGTCTCGCCGGTGATTATGCGCTTGCCGATTGCATAGTCACCGTATTCGGCGGTGTCGGAAATCGAGTAACGCATGAACGAAAGTCCGCCCTTATACACCATGTCGACAATTAACTTCATCTCGTGCATGCACTCGTAATAGGCGTTCTCGGGATCATATCCCGCTTCGCACAGGACTTCGAATCCGGTCTTCATCAGCTCGGATACGCCTCCGCAAAGGACACATTGCTCGCCGAACAGGTCGGTCTCTGTTTCTTCCCGGAATGTTGTTTCCAGAAGACCTGCACGTGCTCCGCCGATACCGCGGCCGTAAGCGAATGCGATGTCCTTGCATTTTCCGGAAAAATCCTGGTATACGGCATATAGGCATGGAACGCCGCGTCCGATTTCATACTCCGAACGAACCGTATGTCCCGGCCCCTTGGGTGCAATCAAGAACACGTCAACATTCTGCGGAGGATTGATTCTTCCAAAGTGAATATTGAAGCCGTGCGCAAATGCCAAAGCCTTGCCTGCGGTCAGATTCGGCAAAATGTCCTTCTCGAACATAGCCGGTTGCTTCTCGTCGTTAATGAGAATCATGATAACGTCCGCAATGCGGGTCGCTTCGGCGGTGGTCATTACCGTGAGGCCCGCCTTCTCGGCAATCGGCCATGAAGGAGATCCCTCATAGAGCGCAACGATAACATCAAGACCGCTTTCCTTAAGATTCAGTGCGTGAGCGTGACCTTGGCTGCCGTAACCGACAATCGCAACTTTCTTGCCGTCCAGAGCATGCGTGTTGCACTCGGAATCCTTGTAAATCTTTTTCATGAAATGTGCCTCCTTGTATTATCTGTGATTATACTGCCAATTTGCCGTATTACTCATTTTCAAGTGATAGTACCCGATCACCGCGTTCGATGGAAATCTGTCCCGTGCGGACGACCTCCAGAATCCCGAACGGAGCGATCAACTCCATCAGAGCTTCGATTTTATCACTGTCACCGGAAATTTCAACCGTTGCGGTCCTCGGTGAAACGTCAACGATGTGGCCCCTGAAAATATCAACAATCTGAAGCACGGGTGTTCGGGTC
>CAYGIB010000076.1:0-8362 GCA_964349735.1 uncultured Oscillospiraceae bacterium
GTTTGAGATGTGGCTCATCTCTATTTTGAATTTACACCATTATATGGACATTACTGCGTGAGCGGTCCGTCGGAGCGAAAATACCCACGAAACCGGACATTTCAGCGCTTTTCGTGGGTAATTCAGGCGGCGTGAGCGGTCCGTCGGAGCGAAAATACCCACGAAACCGGACATTTCAGCGCTTTTCGTGGGTAATTTTCCCCTCTCATGCGGTGGTAAGGTAATAGCTGAAATATAAAATCTCGCAACACAGAATTTTATCCGTTTACGGCAAAAATTCTTTCCTTTCTCTTGCTTGTGATAGACGGATCTCGGCAAACAGAAAGCGGCTCTGCGACCGCTACAGAAAACCGCTTTGTAATGCATGGCGTACGTTTTGATTTATGTAAAATCGGAGTCACATTCCGTTTTTATATGATACTAACTCGAGAAAATGATACTTCTACGCCGGATCATCGCTCACATCGGAGAAAATGCATCCAAATCCCGGACCTTGCCGCTTTCGAAGTACAATCGAAAAGCCGCTCTGCACTCATCGTCGTCGACGATCTTTTCGAGCAGGACACAGCGCTTTGTACGCTCATCGAAAACGCTTACCTCGAGGCTCATCTTTCCGCGCTTGTCCCAACCCGGAATCCGCGCGGCTTGGATGAAAGGAATGTTCGGATATGACAGCTGAAGGATCACGTGCTCGTCATCATGACTCAGCGCCTTTTCGAGATACCATTCCACCGTTTCCCATGTCGGATCCGCGCGAAAATCGTTCGGTCCCTCAACAAATCGATCCGGTCTTTCCGGCATCGAAAACGCGGTCGGATTCGGCGTGGTCGCAGCTTGCTTGAGTCGCTCCACATCGCCGTTGTCTTTGTCGAAAAAACATGCTTTCAGCCGATCGAACAGTCCCATAAAATCGCCTCACAATAACGAAATCAGTCCGGGCTCGCAGGAGTCCCGACGAACATATCTGACTTGTCATCTCAATCCTCGCACGTATATCCGGACCGCTTAAACATAAATTTATCGCCTGGCACAATGCATGCGTCCCACACCTTTTCTTTCCACTCATCGGCCGCAACATCTTTGATCGCGACCGAAACATCGCAAAGATTACATCCCAGCGTCTCGGCGACGACGAGCGCGGTCTGATCCGCGCATTTTCGCTTCTGTTCCTCGGTCCTTCCGGGGTAGCACTTGATTTCAACGTGTGGCATGGTCAATCCTCCTTCGCGAAAATTACCGTCCTTCGGATTCGGGCAAGTGTGGCATGATCACTCCTCCTTCTCGAAAAGCGCCTTCAGCTAATCTCAAAACCCTTCTTGAAAAGCGCCTTCAGCTAATTTCAAAATCTCCATATTATTGCTTCTCCGGATTCGGGCATGTGATGATCCAGCGATACCCGAATCGATCCTCAATGAGCGCGCCCATCCCGCTGTCGTCGGGCACAGGATGAGGCTGGAGCGGCGATATCTCGCTTCCGCCGCGGGAAAGAAGCCCGCAGGTGTCCGCGGCTTTTTGCGGATCGTCCATATGCACCATCAGCTTAATGCTCGCATCGGTCCCCTGGCGATTAAATGAATCGGCGGCGCTCATTCGTGTTTCGCCCACCCGAAATTCAACGTGCAGGACCTTTCCGGAGCGGCTTGGATCCTTCGTATTGAGCTCGCTCCAGTGCGAAATATACAATATTTCTCCCCCGAAAACCCCCATGTACAGATGGATCGCCTCTTCGCAATCCCCCTCAAAACTCAGGTGAGGAATGACGGAAATACTCATAGATCATGCCTCCTTGCAGCGAAGAGATTTAGTTGATAGTCAACAGAAATAATGACATCCGGGTTGTAATATTTCGTTATGTAATTTTTGCCGCCCGACTCGCACCCTTAAATGGCTCCGATCGGAATAATTCTGTTTTTGGAATCCAGCGGATAAATCATCGACGACAGGCAGATCACCGCGCCTTCGCCGATTTTCTCGGGAAGAGAATCCAGTACGGTAAAATTCTTGAGCGCGTCTTTTCCGGGATCCGCGGCCTTTTTGATCTCGATCGGGTAGAGGACTCCGTTCTCGAGAATGATGAGATCGATTTCCTTTCCGTTGTTGTCCCGATAATAAGACAGTCTGCTTCGCGCGTCAATTCCTTCATTTGAGTATTGCTTAATGATCTCGGATACGACATATGTCTCAAACATGGCACCTGCCATTGCCGATCGCTCCAAAACACGCGGATCATTCCAAAGGCTCAAATAGCAGGCAAGGCCGGTATCCATGAAGTAAAGCTTGGGTCGCTTGACGATTCTTTTGATGGTGTTTCCCGAATACGGTTGAAGAAGATAGACCAAGCCGGAGGTAACAAGCAAAGAGAGCCAATGATCGACGGTTTTCGAGTCGATTCCGACATCCTTTCCGATATCGGAAAGATTTAGTTCCTGTCCGGTCCGTACCGCAACACTTGCAATAAACTTCTGGAACTTGGATTCATTCTTGATCTCAACTAGATCCCGAATATCCCGCTCGATATAGGTCTGCATATATCCGCCGAAATAACTCTCCGGAGTCAATTTCGAATCGGTGATCATTTTGGGCATACTGCCCCGATATATCTTGTCGAAAACCGTTGTAATCGTCTCTTCCGTCATAATTTCAAGATTTAGATCGGGAAGAAACGGTGACTCCTTTGTGCTCAATATCTCAGCACGACTCAGTCCATATAAAGACAGTATTCCTATGCGCCCGGCCAATGACTCACTGACGTTCTTCATCAGCCGGAACATCTGAGAGCCGGTCATATAATACTGACCCGGCGCACCGTTCTCGTCGATCCGAATCTTGATAAAGGGTAATAACTCGGGCGCGTACTGAATTTCATCGATAATGACCGGCGCGGGGTATTGCTGTAAAAAAAGCTCCGGATCGTTTCTGGCCAGATCCCGGATGCGAGGATAATCCAGTGTGACATAAGTGATATCATCGCCTTTCCCGCAGACCTCTTTGATCATTGTCGTTTTACCGGTCTGGCGGGCTCCCGAGATCACAGCGGCGGGAAAATGCGCGGAAAGGTATTTGAGCTGTTTTTCGATTTTCCTTTGGATATACATGCGCCTGTTTCCTTCCTTGAGGAACCGTCGTCCTCAAAGAAATGATAGCATGATCAAAGCAAATAATCAATACAAAATCGGAATGGCATTCCGAAAATGTATTAACATCGGCGGAGTATGAACACTTCTTATATTATAGCTTGATCCGCCTCGAAAAGCTCCCGGCCCATGCGCTATAATGAAATTGCTTGTACACGTCCGATCAATCCTATTGGCGTCCCGTTATTTTATTTAAAAATGCCCTTGTCCTATGAGTTTGCGCTCGCGAAGTCACATCCGGAAATCGCGCCGACCGGCCGATTTCCTATCATTCAAGCAAGTTCTTGGATTGCTCGTTGAGCAATCCTTCGGAAATCACCCTCGAAGAGCTTGCCGAGCCCTTTTCGCGCCACTTCTGCGAGCACATCAAGCATTCGCCCAGGCAGGTGACCCGCCGGGGCCAACCTATTTCTTGACACCTGCCGATCCTATAACGACGGCACCGCCACGCGCGACGCTCTCCTCCGGACTACGGTCAAAAACGGTTTCAACAACGTCATTGACGCGTTTCATGTTTTCGTTCATAAGAGCAACTCGCAATAATGAAAGTAAGGTTATGATAACCCTCTGTGTGTTTCAACAAAGGCAATGATTCTAGTTTCATGATACCCACCGGATCCGTCAATTTGAAATGTCAAAGTAGGGATCGCGCACCGTTGTTCTGCTTTTTTGTTTAGAAAATGATACAATTATGAGAGATCATGTGGCAATCGCATACTGAAGGTTATATGCCTATATGACAAATGTATTTTGCAGGACGTTGGTTGAAGATTCCCGCATGGGATATGCTTTTCATAAAATTATCCGTAATGGTAATGATTTTCCGCTTGATTTCGAGATTGTTGAAGCAAATTCCTTATTTATGGAAATCATCGGACTTAAGGACAAAAACATCCTTGGCAAAAAGATATCTGCATTGTTTCCTTCAAACAACAAGGACGATCATCCCTTCCCGGTTTTTTATGAAAGAGTCCTCACGCAGAGTACCGACAAAGAATGTGAGTACTTCGCTGAAAAGCTGGACAAATGGTATAGGGTGCAGATAATGATTCCGGATCCGGAAACCTTTATTGCGCTGTTTATCGACATTTCAGAGCTGAAAAAAGCCCGGAGAAAGCCATCGAAGAAGAAATATATACCCGGCATCTGTCTAATACGAACCCCCGATGCGTCACACATGAATCGCTTGAGCGAAGAAAGATTCCGCCTACTCTTTGAGACGATGGCGCAAGGCGTCGTCTTTCATTCCGATGACGGCAAAATCATTTCGGCAAATCCCGCAGCGAAACGCATTCTTGGCTTAACGCTCGATCAAATGCAGGGAAAAACATCTCTTGATTCGGCCTGGAAATGCCTGCACAACGACGGCACCGAATGGCCGGGTGAAGAGCATCCGGCGATGCTCGCCCTGCGTACCGGCAAGCCGGTCGGCCCGCTCACAATGGGCATTTTTCAACCGCAAATGAATGACTATGTATGGGTTATCGTAAACGCAACTCCTTTATTCCGGGACGGGGAATCAACTCCTTATCAGGTATATGCGACGATACAGGATATCACGGCGGAGCGTGCTTCAGGTCAGAAGTACCGGATGCTCTTCACTGAAATGGTTGACGCATTCGCGCTTCATGAGATCATCTGCGACGATCAGGGAAAACCGATCGATTATCGTTTTCTGGCTGTCAATGCATCCTTCGAGGAGATGACAGGACTATTGGCAATACACATCCTTGGCAAGACGGCCCGGGAAGTGCTCCCGGGTATTGATTTCTTTTGGATCGAAACATACGGTCGGGTGGCTCTGACCGGCGAGCCGGCAAAGTTTGAGCATCGTTCAGTAGCTTTGGACAAAACTTTTGCAGTAAGCGCTTACCAACCGGCACCCAATCAATTTGCCTGTACCTTCAAGGATGTTTCCGCGCAAAAACAGGCAGAAGAGCAGCTTCGTCAAAGCGAAGAAAAATTTGAACTACTCTTTAAAGAGGCACCGCTCGGATATCAGTCGCTGGATGCAGAAGGATGCTTTATCGATATCAATCAGGCGTGGCAGGACACTTTTGGGTATGTACGGGAAGAAGTCATCGGAAAGTGGTTTGGTGATTTTTTGGCTTCTGAAGATGTAGAGGCATTCCGAACAAATTTCGAAAAATTCAAGGCAACCGGATCGATCAAAGTTGAGTTCAAGATGATCCATCAGTCAGGAGCGGAATTGCTTATCTCATTTGATGGCAGGATCAGCTATGACGAGCATGGGAATTTCCGACAAACGCATTGCATTCTGCAAGACGTGACTGAAATTCGCCGGGTGGAAGCGGAGCTGACTTACTCACATGAATTGATGCGATATGTGATTGAACACAGCCGGAGCAGTGTCGCTATTTTTGACAAAGAAATGAATTATTTGTACGTGAGCCAAAAGCATTTGGAAGATTCCCATTTTGTGGGGAAGGATATCATCGGCAAGAATCATTATCTCGTTTTTTCAAATATTCCACAGAAGTTCAAAAATGCCCACAAGCGGGCTTTATCGGGTGAAATAGTCAAATCTTCAGACGACATTTTCACACTCGAGGACGGAAGCGTGGAATGGACTCGATGGGAATGCCGTCCCTGGTATGAAGCAGATGGATCCATTGGTGGGATGATACTTTACTCCGAGATCATTACAGAGAAAAAAAGAGCCGAAGAGAGACTGCTTTACCAGACTAATCATGACTTTCTTACCGGGCTTTACAATCGCCGGTTTTTTGAAGAAGAGCTTCTGCGCCTCGACACCAAGCGGAATTACCCGCTTTCCCTGATTATGGGGGATATAAACGGCCTCAAGCTCATTAATGATTCACTCGGTCATGCAATGGGTGACGAGCTTCTCAAAAAAGCAGCGGAAGTACTCAAGAAGGTCTGTCGCGCGGATGATATTATCGCAAGACTCGGCGGAGATGAATTTGTCATTATTCTGCCCAAAACAGACATCGGAATGACAGAGAAGATTGTCGACCGCTTAAGTAGCATAGCAGCTACGGAAAAAGTAAGCCTACTTGATTTGTCGATCTGTTTTGGCTATGAAACGAAAGTAAATGAAGAAGATAATATTCAGGAGATCCTGACAAAGGCCGAAAATCATATGTATCGCCATAAACTTTACATGAGCTCAAGTACAAGGAGCAAGACGGTAGATATAGTCATGAAAACACTCTTTGAAAAGAGTCATCGGGAAATGGCACACTCAAGCAGAGTCAGTGAAATATGCAGCGAAATTGCAGGCAAACTCCCTCTGGACACAGGTGCCGTAAATCAGCTGAGAACCGCCGGACTGATGCATGATATCGGCAAAATAGGAATCGATGAAAATATTCTGAATAAGCCTGAGAAATTGACCGAAGAAGAATGGCTCAAAATGAAGTCCCATTCAGAAGTCGGCTGGCGAATACTCAGTTCCGTGGAGGAGTTTTCCGAACTGGCCCAATTTATTCTGGAGCATCATGAACGATGGGACGGAAAAGGATATCCGAAAGGACTTAGAAATAACGAAATTTCGGTCGAAGGAAGAATTATTGCCATTGCCGATTCATACGACGCGATGACCAGTTCCCGCTCATACCGTAATGCCTTAAGCGAAGATGAAGCCATCGCAGAGATCAAAAGATGTGCCGGCACACAATTTGATCCTGACCTTGCAAAGATTTTTGTTGAGAAGGTTTTGGGGAAGAAGTGGTAGTCAGAGGACCTATCCGACTCTCCTCACAGAACGGATAAATGACCCTTTCGCCTCTGCGTCACTTTATTTTATTTTTATTTATTTTGGGAGCAGGCATGGCAGACAATATCACTCTATTTCAGGAGACGCATCCGTCTCTTGAATCCTATTGGCGTTCCGTGATTCTATTCGGCAGAAATGTCGCGTCTTATAAGTTTGCCCTCGCGAAGTCCCTTTTAGAAATCGCGCCGACCGGCCGGACGGAGATCACCCTCGAAGCGCTTGCCGAGCCCTTTTCGCGCCACCTCTGCGAGCACATCGCGCACTCGCCCAAGCAGGTGAACAGCCGGGGCAGTCAGTTTCTCGACACCTGCCGGGCCTATAACGACGGCCTGGCCACGCGCGACGCTCTCATCCAAACCACGGTCAAAAACGGTTTCAATAACGTCATCGACGCGTTCCATGTCGTGAACAGCAGCGCGCTCCCGATCCAATTCTACACCAAGGATTACAGCGCCCCTGCTCGAAAAATCATTCTCACCGACGAGATCTTCAAGCTCCAAGGCGCAGCCTTTTCAAGCAACCTGCCCGCAGAGGCCGAAGCCCGCTGGCGGCTGGTCGAGACCGCCTGGGAACAGCAGATATCCACCGGCCTCCTTGCCATTGAATACAGCGAAATCGGTGACCTTCTCTCTATCTCTTCGAAAAACCGCCGCAAGACCGTCACATCCGCCCGCGCCGCCCTGAACGGCTACCAGAAAGGCAAATGCTTCTACTGCTTTGACGACATCTCCATCGGCGACTCGAAAAGCCCTTCACCGATTATCCGTCCGGAGGATCATGATTACACCTTCGCCGAGCCGGAACCCCATCTTCTTCTTGTATCTGAAAAAGCACCCTCCTACGGCTCTGACACAAGTTCTCTCTGCGATGTCGATCACTTCTTTCCGTACACCCTGCAGCGCTATCTCGGCGCAAATCTCAACGGAATCTGGAATCTGGTCCTCACCTGCAGGCACTGCAACCGCGGCGAAAACGGTAAATCCGCACGCGTCCCCGCACTTAAATACCTGCAGCGACTTCACACGCGAAACGAGTTTCTTATAGGCAGCCACCATCCTCTGCGCGAGACCCTCATGGCTCAGACTGGTGCAACGACGGCGGAAAGGATTTCGTTTCTGCGGGGAGTGGATGCGGATGCCGTGAATTACCTGATTCATCGATGGGAGACGGATCCGGGTGGGGAAGAGGAGTTCTAGGGGGGCGATGTTATTTCCACGCTCGCCGCCCCTCGAGAATGGCAAGAATACGGCCTAAACAGTCATTTCCGATGATCCAGGCCGTATTTCCACGCTCGCTACCTCTCGAAAACGGCAAAAATACGGCCTAAACATGCATTTTCGATGATCCAGGCCGTATTTCCGCGCTCTCTACCTCTCGAAAACAGCAAGAATACGGCCTAGACAGGAGCTTTCGAGTAATGTCCATATAATGGTGTAAATTCAAAATAGAGATGAGCCACATCTCAAAC
>CAYGIB010000077.1:0-8216 GCA_964349735.1 uncultured Oscillospiraceae bacterium
TAGCTTATTGTAATGATTCAGACTCCTATATGTCAACTGTTTTGTACTTCAAAGCGAATAATCGTGAATTTATCGACTGTTTTCAAGGCGTTTCATCACTTTTTCCGTTTGTTGTCTAATTATCTGTCGTATTTATATCGTTACGGTTGTTTTCTGACTGTGGTAAAATGATGACACTTTTTAGAGAGGTCGACAAATATGAGATTTTCCCTGAGAATATCCCCGGACGAGAACGGTCTGCCTGCATATGAAGTCTTATCCCAAAGATTGAATATGTCCCGGTTACTGATTAAGAAAATTCGTCTGTACGGAAATCTGCTCGTAAACGGAAAAGCTTCAAGGATGAAGGATCCCGTATATCCCGGAGATGACATGGAGGCGATTTGGAATGAAGAACAGGTGTCTTCCATCCGTACGAATTGCGACATACCCATCTATTATGAGGACGATTGGGTGATTGTATGCGAAAAGCCCCACGACCTGGTAACGCATCCGTCATGGCAACACCTGGATGATTCTCTGATTCAACGATTGTCCGACAACCGTCTTCATCCGGTTATGCGACTTGACCGGGAAACCACCGGAGTAATTGCCGTCGCCAAAAACGGATATGCGCACAACCAAATCATATCCTGCAAAATGCATAAAGAATATGTAGGAATTGTTTATGGGGCTTTCAATCCGTCTTCAGGTGTAATCAGTCATCCGATCGGTCGCTCGGACCATTCCATTATGATCCGGATCGTCCGGGAAGACGGAAAGAACTCTGTCACACGATACACCACACTGCTAACAAATGGTTCGAATAACATTTCGTTGGTACGCTTCGTTCTCGAGACCGGAAGATGTCATCAGATTCGCGTTCACTCGCGTCACCTGGGACATCCTTTGGTTGGAGACGGTCTCTACGGCCCGTGTTCAAAGGATTATCCGGAACCGGTTCTTTTGAAACTGTGTAACGAGAACCGAATCTGCCGTCAGGCTCTGCACGCATCGTTATTGTCCTTTATTCACCCGATTACGCGAAAAGAAATGACCTTTCATAGTCCACTGCCGAAAGATATGCTGCAACTCATTACAAGCCGTCAGTCTGAGGATATGAAATCCTTTTTTTGATCTTGCCGGGCAATCATGTGTTCGGACAGACTGAGTGACTGATCGTCTGCTTCGCCCGAAAGCAACCGGGCCACTTCATGTCTCTTTCCGTCAGAATCCAGTTCATGAATAACCGTCTGAGTCCGGTCATCCCGGAATTTCTTTGCAATGAAGTAATTAGAATCCGCCGCTGCGGCGATTTGCGCCATATGCGTTACGCAGAGAACTTGCTTGTAATGAGCCAGCCCTTTCATTCGGGTGGCTACCGCCGTGGATGTTTTCCCCGAAACGCCTGAATCAATTTCATCGAAAATGAGCGACGGGGTCGAATCTGCCTGTGCAAGGATTGTTTTGATTGCAAGCATAATCCGTGACGCTTCTCCGCCGGAAACAATTTTCTCGAGAGGTTTTTCAGGTTCGCCTCGATTGGCCGTAAACAGGAACGCAACTTCGTCACATCCGCTTCTTGAGAAAAATCGGCTTTTGGGTCTCTCGTATATTGATACACTGAACGTAGCACCCGGCATTCCGAGTTCGGATAATTCTCTTACTATTTCGCTCGAAAGGCTGTGCGCTGCTTTTGTTCGAATTTCTCGAATCGTTAGCGCTTTGCTCATTAATTCCTTTTCTAAGATAAGCCGGCTGGCATGCAATTCTTTTAGGCGAACGTCTGAATGAGATATCTCTTCAAGTTCCCCCTTTGCTCGCTCAAGGTACCGATTCATGTCTTCTATGGTTGCACCGTACTTGTTCTTGAAACGGAAGAGCAAATCCAGCCGGCCCTCGATTTCCTGAAGTGAGTAATCAAAGTCTTCAAGGTCTTTGTTGAGCGAGATGAAATCCTCCGTGACGGAGTCAATATCCAAAAGAATATTCTTCATCCGATCGTTTAAAGGCGTATATGATTGTCGAATCATAGAAAGATTGAGGATCAGATCTTCGGCTTCATGAAGCTTCGATACGGGGGATAAGACATCATCCGATGACATGATCCGCTCCAAGGCTCCGATGTATCCGCGAGCTTTGTCCAGGCTTGATATCGTTCTTTTCTTTTCAAAAAGCTTCTCCTCCTCACCGGGCAAAAAACTTGCCTCCTCCAATTCGTCAATTTGATAACGAAGTAGCTCAGCGCGCCTTTGACGCGCCGCCGGATCGATACCGAGGCGATTAATCTCATCGAAGCAATCCTTATATTGGGTTAGCACCGACGAATACTCACCCGTTGCTGTAACCATATCTTCCCCTGCATATCGGTCAAGTAATTCGATATGCCTGGATACCTGAAATATTGTCTGTTGCTCGTGTTGGCCATGAATATCCAGCAATCTCGGACCAATCGATTTCAAAACAAATAGGGGGACGAAAGTGCCGTTCATACGGACGATGTTTCGTCCCGCAATTTGAATCTCCCTGGAAATGTACAATAAATTATCTTCGTCGGTGGTTATTCCGAATTCTTTCAATTCATCCTGCCCGATGACTTCTGAAATCCGATCAAATACGCCTTCTACGGTAGCCTTTTCGCTTCCGGTCCTGACGCTTTCCTTTCCGATTCGATTCCCGATGAGTGCTCCGATTGCATCAATCAAGAGAGATTTTCCGGCTCCTGTTTCACCGGAAATAACATTCAACCCGGCTCCCGGATTGAAATCCATAGAGTCAATCAATGCAAACCCGGATATGCTCAGTCTGATTAGCATGCGTTCTCCCCGTCAATCCTGCTGCAATGTGAAATTCATGTCTTTAATCGTCTGACAGAGAGCTATAGCGCATTGAGGACCGGGAGTTGCGACAAACACGGTATCGTCTCCGGCGATTGTGCCGATGACATCCTGAAGATGAATCGAATCCAATGCAGAAGCGGCAGCCTGAGCCATACCGGGAAGGGTTCGGATAATAACCAAATGCATAGCGGGGACACTGCTGATCACCGATTGCGAAAAAACCGATAATAATCGACCGGGCGCAACATCGCCGGTTCTGTCCAAAACGCTGTACTTGGAACCCCCGGAAGGAAGCGTAACCTTGATGATTCCAAGGTCCTTGATATCACGAGATACGGTTGCCTGGGTTACGACTAACCCCTGCGCTTGAAGCTCACTTACAAGTTCCTCCTGGGTGGAGATGTCCATACCGCGTATCAGACGCAGGATGCTCTCTTGTCGATTATTTTTCGCCGTCTTCATAAAAGCTTCCTCTCGCACGAATCTTTTTCCGTATGGTCTGGTAGTAATTCGAATGTCCGATACGTGCAACCTTCATTGAATGGGAAGATTTGGTGCAAACGATCCGGTCATCGGAGTCTAATATGATCTCGTTTCTGCCGTCGAAACAGAGAATGGGCGGTTCGATGAATTTCTTCAGGTGAATCTCAACCCGGCTGTCTTCGCTGACGACATAGCAACGACTATGTAAGGTGTGCGGACAAATCGGCGTTACCAGAAGCGTACGTAAGTCCGGCTTGATAATCGGTCCCCCGGCAGCCAGTGAATATGCTGTCGAGCCGGTCGGTGTCGAAATAATCACGCCATCACCCGAAATTCTTTCCACGTAATCGTCATCAATGAACAAATCAATGGTGAACACATGAAGAAGCTGACCTCGCGCCACAACCGCGTCATTCAGACAAATTCCCTTACCCTTCACGGTTCCGTCCTCACGAAAAACGGTCGCCTCCAACTGGAGCCTTTTCTCGATTCGGTATTCTTTCCTGTGAATGAGAACCAGTGCCTCGTCGAATTCATCCGGCTGAATCTCAGTCAAGAATCCGATGCTTCCCAGGTTCACACCGATTATGGGGACATCTTTGAGAAAATGATCGTGCACGGCAGACAAGAATGTGCCATCACCTCCGAAGCAGAAGATTATATCGCAATCATCATATGCCGCCATAATCGTATTCGGATCGCGAGCAAGCTCGCTATCTGCGTAATAATCGTCGATAATGGCTTGGCTGCCCATCGCCTTGATCTTGGATGCCGCGTATCGCGCAAAGGCATATTGAGGGTCCTTGTCCTGATTGGATATAATTCCAAAACGCATTGATCGTGTCCTCAAATTTTCTCTGGTTTCATGACGTTACAGTAATTATACATTTTCGAGGTGCAAAATTCATCATTATATAAGCGATGAATCTTTATCGGTGCGAATCAATCACTTCCTTGAAGGCCGTTCGTATTCGATCCGCAACGGATGCGGAATCTAATCTCTGGAAGGTCAAAACCTCTTTTCGCGAACCGACGATGAGATCATCACACCGAACACCAATCGAAAGCAAACGCCCCTTAACGGAGCGGGTGGACAGCAGCATTCCGATTTGAGTCGCAAGTCCGCCGGAGGAGATTCCCTCCTCACAACAAACAATGAGTTCTTTCTCCATGGAAGCTTCAAGGATTGCGTCTTCATTCAAGGGCTTGATTTTTCTGATGTCGATCAGATCACACGCGATACCTTCTGCATTCAGCCCCATGATCGCTTCGTATGCAACCGGCGTCATCGAGCCTTCAGAAAACACAACAACATCTTTTCCGCGGAGCAAATACTGGCTTTCTGAATGATGAGGATTCTCGATCCCGAATATCTTCTGCTCGCTCGCTCTCGGGTAGCGTATAGCGACCGGTCCTTTTGCCTGGTTGACTGCATAGTCAAGCATGATATAAAGGTCATCGTAATCTCTGGGTGAAAAGATTTCGATATTCGGCATTGGGTAGAGCATTGCAATGTCATATACTCCCTGATGGGTCGGACCGTCTGCACCTACAATTCCAGCTCGGTCGACCGCGATGACAACATGAAGATTCTGAAGACAAATGTCGTGCAAAACCTGGTCGTAGCCTCGCTGAAGAAACGTAGAATACAATACCAATACCGGCACTAAACCATTTGCGGCTAATCCTGCCGCGAAGGTAACGGCGTGCTCCTCAGCGATACCGACATCAAAAAATCGATTGGGGAAACGGTCGCGAAATGCATCCAATCCCGAACTGGACATCATACCCGGAGATATGGCCACCAGCTTGTCGTTTTTCTCGGCGATCGCTATGATACTTTCGGCAAAGGAGGTTGTAAACGAATGGGAGCCTCCGTTATTAAAGCCGATTTCCAGATCAAACGGCGCAACTCCGTGGTACTGTGCAGGTAACTCTTCGGCATATTCATACCCCTTGCCCTTTTGCGTACAGACATGAATCAGAACAGGCTGGTCCAACTCCTTCACTGTGATGATTTTTTTAATCATCGCCGGAATATCATGCCCGTCAAAAGGTCCGTAATATCGAAATCCGAGGTTCTCGAAAATCACCGGGTTCTTCCGATGAACGACCATTCGAATGGAATCTTTAAAAAAGACCATCAGTCGATAAATTAGCTTGCCCAGAAGCGGAATGCGGTTTAAAAATTTCTCTGTACGGTTCTTCGCCCGAAGGTACGCCGACGTCGACCGCAGCGCATCGAGGTGTCTGGAAATGGCTCCGACGTTCCGGTCGATTGACATTTGATTGTCGTTAAGAATAACGATTAAATTTTCTCTAAACTGACCCGCGTCATTCAAGGCCTCGTATGCCATACCGCCCGATAGCGCACCGTCGCCGATTACCGCCACCACTCTTCCCGGATCACCGTTCAGCTTTTTGGCGCGCAGGAGTCCGAGCGCAGCCGAGATGGATGTGCTGCTGTGACCGGTACCAAAGCAGTCGTAATAGCTCTCGTTTCGTACCGGAAACCCGCACAATCCGTTCATTTGTCTTAAGGACGGGAATAATCCGGATCTCCCGGTCAATATCTTGTATGCATAACACTGATGACCGACATCAAAAACAATTTGATCCTCGGGCGGATGAAAGCAACTCAGCAAAGCGATCGTTAATTCAACAACGCCAAGATTGGAGGATAGGTGACCTCCGTTTCGGGATACGTTCTCAACGATCATTTCCCTGATTTCTCCGGCGAGCACATTCTTTTCATCGTCGGATAAATCCCCAATCATCGATGGATTGGATATTCGATTGATTATATCGGCCATAATATGGTTACTTCTCTCTTTCGCTGAGATCGTTTGTAAATTCGGCTATTAAATCCGTATTGTACCCCAAATTTCGCAGATCATCCAATGCGCGGTTAGCTGCTGAAATTTCCTCCCGGAAAAGACGTTCGGCCTCGGCCAATCCGAATACGGTTACAAATGTGGCTTTTCCGGACTTCTCATCCTTTCCGACTGTCTTGCCTAATTTATCGTAGGTTGAGGAGACATCCAGGAGATCATCCTTAATCTGGAAGGATAGACCGAGGTGTGTGGCATATGAATCCATTAATACACCCGTATCGGCCCGAGAAACAGAAGGGCCTGCCAGAATCCACGGCACCATAACCGAAGCTCGAATCAGAGCCCCGGTCTTTTTGCGATGAAGTGCGTATAAACGATCCGGAGTAATCGACTGTAAATCAAAGGCAATATCATCCGACTGCCCGCCGATCATTCCGTTCATACCAGCGGATTCGGCCAAATATGCCCCCGCTTTGCAGTGAGATCGATTCCCGTCTGCGCATTGATCGAAAAGAATCTCGTAAGCGCCATTCAACAATGCATCTCCTGCCAGCAGGGCGGTCGCCTCTGAAAACTGAACATGACACGTCGGTTGTCCTCGGCGTATTGTATCATTGTCCATACACGGCAAATCGTCATGAATCAACGAATAAGTATGAATCATTTCGATTGCACAGGCATAAGGCATAACTAATTCCCGGTTCAAAGAGAGCATCTCACCGAATAGCATTAATAATATCGGCCGTATTCGCTTTCCACCGGACATCAGGCTGTATCGCGCGGCCTGAACCGTGACATCGGAATCCGGGACTTCAAAAACGCCGTCCAACGCGGCGTTTATATCATGAGTGCCGTCACGAATGAATTCTTCAAAAAGTGTTCGGGTCAAGGTATCACCTGCCCGTCTTCCTCTTCGGTCTCAAAATTATTCTCAACCGGTTCTCCGTCTGTCGATTGGGTCATAATCATGATTTGCCGCTCTGCCGCAGCCAACTTGTCTCCGCATAGCCTTGCCAAAAGTGTCCCGCTTTTATAAAGATCGAGCGATTCTTCAAGGCCGACCTGACCGTTTTCAAGTTTGCGAATGATTCCCTCGAGCTCAGAGATTGCTTGTTCGTAACTAAATTCGGAATACTTATTCGGATTCATGTTCACCTCCCGGATCAATGCTTTGGGTAAAGGCTCCGATTTCGCCGTCAAAAACCCGGATGCGAATTTCCTTATTGATTCCGATGTCCCGAATACTTGAGATCACCTTGGATGACCGGTCTTTTACGATTGCATATCCTCGACCCAGAACGGACATCGGATTAAGTGCGCCAAGCTTCTCACTCAGTATACTACAATTCGCTTTCTTAAGACTTACCTGAGATTTGAGGGCTCCGTTCATTCTCTTGGAAAGGGCGTCAAAACGCTGCAGCTCAGATTCCATGTGCATTCTCGGAGACATAAGCGCTCTGTGTGTCGTCACTGATCTCAATTCGCTACGCTTGATCGCCATATAATGCTTTGTCGCGATATCAAGTGCATTACGGTATTTATTGAGTTTTTCTGCCAAAGCGGCTTTTTCGGGAACGACAAGCTCTGCGGCGGCTGACGGGGTCGGTGCACGCATGTCGGCAACGAAATCCGCGATGGTAAAGTCTGTTTCATGTCCTACAGCAGAAATAACGGGCACCTTGGATTCATATATGGCTCTTGCGAGCGCCTCGTTATTAAAGGGCCACAAGTCCTCAATCGACCCGCCGCCACGACATATGATAACGACGTCCGTCTTCCCTGAGTCGCTGAAGTACCGGATTCCGTCGCTTAATTGTTCTGCAGCGCCCGCCCCCTGAACCGCCGCAGGATACAGAAGCAAGTCAAAACCCGGAAATCTTCGCGAGAGCACGTGGATGATGTCACGAATAACGGCTCCTTTCGGTGATGTGATCACACCGATTCTTCGGGGAATAAACGGGAGCCGTCTTTTATGACTTGCATCGAAAAGTCCTTCCTCTCGCAAGCGGCTCTTAAGGAGCTCAAACTGCCGGAAAAGGTCTCCGACTCCGTCCGGCTCCATGAAATAGATCATTAGCTG
>CAYGIB010000078.1:0-8214 GCA_964349735.1 uncultured Oscillospiraceae bacterium
AGGGTTTTTATGAGGCCATCACGTATTCCTTTGAAAGCGCAAAGGATAATGACCGCCTTATGTTGTCGCAGTCAGATCCTCTTCGCAAACAAGTTGTAATTTCCAACCCCTTAGGGGAAGAGTTTTCAGTTATGCGTTCTTCAATGGTTCCCTCCATGCTCAGAATCGCGGCAAGAAATGTCAGCCGCTCGGTTTCGGAAGGAGCCGTTTTCGAAGTAGCTTATGTATACTTGCCATCTGATCAATCAGATATTTTGCCGACGGAACAGCGAACCCTCGCCGCGATTATTTTCGATTCGAACTCCGACGGCTCGGATTCAAGCCTCTTTTTTCGTATAAAGGGTGCAACTGAATCGCTTTTTTCATTGTTAAGAGCAGGCGAACCGGAATTCTTACGTGCTACCAATCGGTCCTATCTACATCCCGGACGGTCCGCCGATATTGTCATAGGCGAAGAAACCGTTGGCCATTTAGGATATATACACCCCGAGGTCGCCAGACAGTTTGAGACCCCGGAATCGACTGTTGTCTTGATAATTGAGGCGGATGCTCTCGTTCGCAACGCGTCCGAAAAAATTACGTGTGCACCATTACCTAAGTACCCCGGTATTGCTCGCGATCTCGCGGTACTTGTCGATAAAGAAATCCCGGTCGGCTCGATTCGAGATATTATTCGAAGACATGCCGGAAATCTATTGGAGTCATGTGTTTTCTTCGATGTTTACTTCGGAAAGCAAATCGAAGAAAACTCCAAATCCGTCGCTTTCAATCTCTATTTCAGATCCCCTGATCGAACACTGACCGATGCGGATATCAGGGATGCGATGAATCGGGTGATTGAGGCACTTAAAAACGAATTGGGAGCGCTTCTTCGGTAATCTAACCTTTGTCGAAAGACGAATTTCTTGTCGAAAAATATCGATTCCGAGGTTTACACCTCCTGTTACGATAGTAGCAGGAGGTGATTTTTATGTCGAGCACTTTACAAGCAGTTATCGTTTTTCCAATTGTTTTTGTATTTTCGGTCGGCTTGGTCAGCGCAGCCCCCGCGATGTACGCAGAGACAGCGGATATCGCTGAGCTCAGATATGAATACACTTGTGAACAGAATTTGAATCGACATATTTACTCAGTGGGCAGCATTCAGGTGAACAGAGCATGTGCCAGTACCGTCTACACTTCGCCCGAGAGAATGCAATTCTTAATACAAGCGGTTCGAGATTCAGTCGAATTGATTGCCGAGGGGGTAAAGACAATATGGTGAAACATAATCGGAACAACAGACACGGAGGAGTAGTCTTGTTTCTGTGTATCATCATGAGCGCGTTGATTATTTCACAAAGCTTTTTGTTTTGCGGAGCTTTACTTAGGTGCAACGAAGCAGAGATATCCAGAGCATCTCATTTGCAGGCTGAGAACGTATTGTGCGATTATAGCACAACACTTTTCGATCATTACGGGGTTTATTGTTTCGATGAATCCGCTTTGAATCAATCCGTTTTTGATGAGTGCTGCCGCGTGAATGACATCCATTCGATTACGGTCTCGGGACTTCAAGAATTGAGCGCGGAGAACTTGGAGACGATCATCGGCGATTACATGAAAATTCGTTTTCCCGCTATGCTCGGAAACGAGCTTATTGTAAGAATCGGTCAGGCAGTCGGAAAGGTCGAAAAATCGGATATCTTGAAGAAAGCTAGTTCTGATCGGTCGGGAGTGCTTAAGAAATATCTGGGCGAATACTTATCATCCGGTGAGAAATGGTCCGAAATCTTGAGCAATGTTGAAAATTTCATTCATTTGGTTGACTTCTCGGACAAACTATCAGCATTCGAAGATTTTGTTCGCGACTTGAAAGAGACTCTAAAAAGAACAGGAACAATGAAACTGCAGGGTAAAACCGGTTCTTTTGATCTGGATATTTTTGACCCCGATTGCATTTCCAAAATAATTGACGCCTTGTCGTTTGTCATTGATTCAGACACTCCGGAATACTTGAATTACTTATATATTAATAAATATGCTGCATCACTTTTTGACTCGTCCGTTATTAAGACCAGGGACGCGCCGGTTATATCAGAAGAAACAAATATATACGGGACTCCCTTTTCAGAAATTAACGGCAGTAACAAGGCAGATATCGAGTTTCTGTTGACAGGCAAAGAAGAAAAAAGTGCAGTCAACATGACGCAGTCAATGATTTTCGCTTCAAGAGCAATACTAAATTTGGGAGCATTTCTCTTGGACAAAGATAAGCTCTCGACTTCCGAGGGAATTGCCGACGTTATTTCAGTATGCGTTGCGCTCCTCTCGGGCGGTACGGTAGCAATTGATCCGGCGATTGTGAAATATCTGGTCATCGTAACATGGGCATTGCAAAAAAGCTTTCAAGATTTGAAAACACTATCTGACGGAGGAACTATTTCAATAATTGACCACAGTTCACTAAATAATCAAGACAGCGTCAAGGCACTGATCGAGACACGATATCGTGACTACGTTGAATTCTTCCTCATGTTTGTTAGTCGTGAAGTGCTCTTGACACGGATGATCGGTGTTTTTAAAAGATATACGGGAGGAAAGCTTTATGTATCCGTTCAAATTTCGGTTCAATATTCCGACAGGCACTTCCGTTTGGAAGAGATCTATGACTCATACAAGACCTAAATCGATAAATATTTCGCTTAATCGTTTGAACAAGAACCGTGTAAAGAATATTCAGAAATTTACATCGATTAAGTCGAGGAGCAGCTCCGCCGAGTTAAAAAGGGGTACAGTCATTCTGGAAGCAGCAATTGCAGTTCCAATAATACTTTTAACCTTTATAATTCTTTTGGTCGGTATAAATTGTGTTCAGGCTGACCTAGCATTTGCACAAGCGGTGGACCAGTCAACCAATGAAGCGGCCATTGTTGTACCGGTCGTGGATGCCGGATTAGACGTTATATCCGACATACTATCCGGAATCGATAACAGAGAAGGTCAAGAAGATTCAGCCTCTCAAAACGATTCATTATCCGGAGTGGCTCAAGGTCTCGGATTTGTTCATGCTTTAACCGATTATATCGGGATTGAAGGTGAGGACGTATTGGGTACGCTTGTCTTCGGAAAAGCCATACGCGACCGAATTGTGTGGACTTATGATCAGTTGTGCCAAAACAAACTGATTCGAAACTCAATAAAAAATGTAAGTGTCTATGTTGATTATAATCGCATGCAAAAAACCATCTATCTTGATGTTTATTATGAGTGGGTGACACCCTTTTCTACCTTTGAAAAAAAAATTCGTTCATCCATACCCGTTTACGCTGAGCTTCAATTAAATCTCGACCTGCAGAGCGATCAAAAAACCGCTGATTCTGTTTGGGAAATGAGTAATTTCGAACGAGGATTATATTTCCGCAAATTATATGGCGCTAATTTGCCCGAAAGTTTTCCTGTTATTTCCGCATGGGAAAACGGGACGGCAACCTCAATAAAGAGTATTGATCTGACCGCACCTGGTTATCAAAGCGGAAACGATCTCGAGAAAAAGGTTTTCAGTCATATTAATGATCTGGCGCGATATAGTGGCACGGATCAGCCGTGGGGCAAAGATCACATCTTTATTGATGGGCAGGACATCAATAATAGAGTTCTTATCTTGATTATTCCCGAAAATGCACCCGATTCAATTATCAATGAGCTGTACGAATACGAGAATTATGCAAACAATCATGGAGTTGATTTGATCTGCAAGCAACACGGTGTGTCTGCTCGATATCAGCAGGACGAGTCTGAAAGCGAGAATTCTTCGAATACTTAAGGATGCCCCATCAATACAGCAATCAACGTTATCCGATTTTGCAGCATTGTAACATCAGTATCGTTGCTGTATCATATCTGTGATATTCTAATTTGGATGTCTCATCAATTGGAGGATAAACTTGAAAACGAATAACGACCGGATCCGCACGCCGGCATACACCCGAACCGCTTACGGTGAAGGCATTTCGGATAAGGAGATGTCTGTCGGTGACGTACTTAGAAGCGCAAGAAAAGCTCTGATCGTTCGACAAATTGTCATCTTTTTTCTGATTATAGCGGCATTCGCTTCGGTTATTGCGATCGTTGCATTAGGTTTATTGGATGAAGCGTTTGAGGCTCTAACCAATCGCCTATTGGGTTGAAGTGGTGATGATATGAATGATAAAATAAAAAATCCGCTTGCGGACGAGTTATTTGATGCAATTTTGTCTTTGAGAAACAGGAATGAATGTTATCAGTTGTTTGAAGACCTCTGTACCGTTTCGGAAATCAAGTCTTTAGCATCCAGACTGCATGTCGCTTCGCTATTAAGTAAAGGGCACACTTATGCGGAGATATTCGATATAACCGGAGTCAGCACTGCAACAATAAGCAGAGTCAATCGATGTTTGGAATACGGAGCGGAC
Organism: uncultured Oscillospiraceae bacterium; assembly: GCA_964349735.1. GTDB lineage: Bacteria > Bacillota > Clostridia > Saccharofermentanales > Saccharofermentanaceae > JAAYCT01. The sequence continues at coordinate 4,434 of CAYGIB010000078.1, forward strand.
GGCTATAAGACCGTTCTGGGACGTATCGTCAATAAAAATAATTTACATGACGGAAAGGAACCTCTCGAATGAGTTTTATCACCAATATTTTCGGAACACACAGCACCCATGAAATTAAGAGAATCATACCGATTGTCGAGGCAATCGAATCACTGAAAGAACCGTTTTCGAAGCTTACGGAATCCGAATTGATCGGCAAGACCGATATACTCAAGCAAAGCCTATCCTCCGGCGAATCATTGGACGATATACTTCCCGAAGCATTTGCAACGGTTCGAGAGGCTTCTTTTCGAGTTCTTGGCATGATGCCCTATAACGTTCAGTTAATAGGAGGCATTATTTTACATCAAGGCAGAATTGCCGAAATGAAGACCGGAGAAGGAAAGACGTTGGTCGCAACGATGCCGGTTTATCTCAATGCATTGTCTGGAAAAGGTGTCCATATCGTTACTGTAAATGACTATCTTGCTAAACGAGACAGCGAATGGATGGGTAAAATTTACAAGTACCTTGGACTTTCTGTCGGTTTAATCGTACATGACCTATCCAATGAGCAACGCAGAACAGCCTATGCTTGCGATCTCACATACGGAACAAATAACGAATTCGGATTTGATTACTTGCGGGACAATATGGTCGACCGGAAAGCCAAAATGGTCCAGCGCGAGATGAACTTCGCAATCGTCGACGAAGTGGACAGCATTTTGATAGACGAAGCACGAACGCCTTTGATCATTTCCGGCATGGGCGAAGAATCGTCCGATATGTATCAGCGGGCGGACCGATTCGTTAAGGGATTAAAAAAATATACAGTAATAGAAACCGACGATAAAGTGGACATGGACGAAATAGTCGGTGACTGTGATTATGTTGTCGATGAAAAAGCAAAAACGGCTGTCCTTACAGCCGGTGGAGTAAATAGAGCCGAGAGATACTTCGGCGTTGAAAACCTGTCGAATCCGGAGAACTTTGAACTTCTGCACTACGTCAACAACGCCCTGAAGGCAAACGGAACGATGATGCGTGACCAGAAATATGTCGTAACAAACGGAGAAGTCATTATTGTTGACGATTTCACCGGTCGCTTGATGTATGGCCGTCGATTCAGTGACGGGCTCCATCAGGCAATAGAGGCCAAAGAGGGCGTTCAGGTTGAACGGGAAAGCAAAACACTTGCAACAATCACATTCCAAAACTATTTCCGCATGTATTCCAAATTATCCGGTATGACCGGTACGGCCTATACCGAGGAGGCGGAATTTCGTTCCATATATAATTTGGACGTTATTCAAATACCGACCAATATGCCGATGATTCGGCATGATGAAAGCGATGCGGTTTATAAGAATCAGAACGGTAAGCAGAACGCAGTTCTAAGTTCGGTTCTCGAAGCTCACCAACGAGGCCAGCCGGTTCTCGTCGGAACGGTCAACGTGGACAAGTCCGAGTTATACTCCAAATTATTCATGAGAGCCGGTGTTCGCCATAACGTTCTAAATGCCAAGAATCACATGAGAGAAGCTGAAATTGTCGCACAGGCAGGCAGATACGGAGCAGTCACTATCGCAACAAACATGGCAGGAAGAGGAACTGACATTATTCTGGGTGGTAACCCGGAGTACATGGCTAAGCAGGAGATGAGAAAACTCGGTTTTGCGGATGAGTTAGTAGAGCTTGCAACCGCTCATAACGAGACGGAGGATTCTGTCATTCTGGATGCCAGAAACAAATTTTCCGAGCTCCTTACTTCCTTTAAGGCTCAGACTTCTGCGGAGGGTAAAAAGGTAATTGAGGCTGGGGGGCTCTTGATTGTCGGCACCGAGCGCCATGAATCCAGAAGAATTGACAATCAGCTTCGAGGCAGATCGGGACGGCAGGGCGATCCTGGACGTTCAAGATTCTACCTTGCGCTGGATGATGATCTGCTTCGACTGTTTGGCGGAGAACGTGCAAATGCTATTTTTAATACTTTCGGGGTCGATGAGACAATTGAAATCAAGTCGAAATATCTTTCCGGGCAGATTGAATCTGCACAGAAAAAGATTGAAGGTATTAACTTCAGCTCGAGAAAACATGTTCTCGAATATGACGATGTTATGAATGTTCAACGTAATATTACATATGCCCAGAGAAAGAAGGTCTTGGATGGTGATGACATCCATGAAACCTATCTCAAAATGCTTCGTAACGTTGCGGAGCGAATTATCGGAGACTTCTCACTGGATGGAATCATATCTTCCGGCGAAAAACTTGCACTATCACTTAAAATTGTTGAAATTTTCGGTGAATTAGACGTTGTCGGTCAAATCCGTGTATCGGAAGATGATGAATTGACTGCCGCTGATATATCGGAAATGCTTGTGGAGCAGATTCTGGAAAGATTTGAACAACGCGAGACAAACGTGACATCCGAGATTTTCAGAGAGGCTGAGCGCCAGATTCTCCTTTATAATGTTGATCAGAAATGGATGGATCATATCGACTCAATGGATCAACTTCGTTATGCCATCGGCATGCGGAGTGTCGGCCAAAAAGATCCGGTTATTGAGTACAGAATTGAAGGCTCAGAAATGTTTGATGAAATGAATTCATCGATTCAACTAGACGCGGTACGAATGATTATGAAGGCGAATATTGTTCCGGACCAAAGAATTTCCAGGAAATCTGCGGTTCGTAAATTGCAAGAAGGCCACGGAGATAATATCTCCGCCGCTCCGCAAGCTCCATCCCAGAAGGCGACACAATCATCGGCGGCTTCAAACACAACGATCGCCAGACAGCCCATCAAACGCGACGCAACGAAGATTGGGCGCAACGATCCTTGTTTTTGCGGCAGCGGAAAGAAGTTCAAGAACTGTTGCGGTAAGGAGCAAAGCGAATGAGCACGGCAGACGAATATCGTATGATTGCGGATTCGTGCGAAAGAATTCGCGGCATTTTCCCTCCGAACATTAAAACGGCGGTCGTGCTTGGATCGGGATTATCAGAACTGATGTCATCTTTTCCCGTTTTGGGACGACTTTCTTATGCTGATATTCCTCATTTCTCCCAAACAACCGTTGTCGGACATTCGGGGAACCTGTTCGCAGTTCAAATGGGAGATAAGCCCGTTTATATCCTTCAAGGGCGATTCCACTACTATGAGGGTTATTCTACTCAGGAATCTGCGTATCCGATTCGTATACTTGCCGAACTCGGGGTGAAAAATCTGATATTAACAAATTCAGCTGGCGGTCTTTCTCCGGATATGGCTCCCGGAGAACTGATGATTATATCCGACCATTTATCATTCTACTGTGAGTCTCCTTTAAGAGGGCCCAATATGGACCGCTTTGGTCCTCGTTTCCCGGATCAGACCGCTGTATATGATAAAGAGTTAATTAAGGAAACTACACAGAGATCGACAGCGCTTTCTATCCGTATACATGTCGGAGTTTATGCGTACATGAGAGGCCCTCAGTACGAGACTCCCGCGGAGATTCGCGCCTTGTCTTTACTGGGAGCGTCGGCCGTTGGAATGTCAACCGTTCCCGAAGCAATTGTTGCGTCTCATTGCGGTATGAGGGTGATTGCTATTTCCTGCATATCAAACATGGCCAGCGGCATGTCCGGGCAACCTCTGTCACATGAAGAAGTAGTCGCTACAGCAGTTTCTTCTGCACATGACATGGTTCGGTTGATTCATGCGCTCATCCAATCGGAGTGTTTTTCTTTGAGCTAGGGAGGATAAGATGTCAGTACTCGATCATGAAATCAAGGATCTATCGCTGGCCCCGAACGG
>CAYGIB010000079.1:0-7127 GCA_964349735.1 uncultured Oscillospiraceae bacterium
AATCAACAATCTGCGGATTTACCATTCTCGAAATATCTCCGCCGAAAAAGGCGACTTCTTTAATCGTTGATGAACTGATAAAGACCATTTCCGCGCTGCAGGGCAGAAGAATCACGTCATACCCGGGAAAAAGCAGCTTGTTGGCAGCTGCCATCTCGGCTTCGATTCGGAAATCCGACTCTCCGCGAAGTCCGCGGACCACGGCGGAAGCTCCGATTCTTCGATACAAATCGACCAATAGCCCGTCAAACGAAATCACTTCAACCCCTTTGATTGCCGAAAGGCAGGTTTGCGCCATAGAAACTCGCTCTTCGGCTGTAAAAATGGGAGATTTGCCGGGATTGTTCAAGACGGAAACCACCAGTCGGTCACAAAGCCTGGCCGCTCTGTCGGCGATGTCCTGATGCCCCAAAGTAAAAGGATCAAAGCTTCCGGGGAACAAAAAGGTCTTCACTCTCTTACACCCCCCAATATCTACTATCTGTTATAAAATGTTAGCAGAGTCAATCCGTACTTACAACGTCTGGTCAATGTCAAGTTGATTACATTTCCATCGAAAACTGCGTCGGCAGAATGCTCGATAATGATCATGCCGCCGTCGTTAATAAGATTGTTTTCGTCAATTAACGCAGCGATTTTATGAAATAGTGTAGTCGTTTCCGCATACGGGGGATCCATGAAAATCAAGTCGAACCGCCTTCCGGCCTCTCCCAGTTTGCGCAGTGCCGCTTGCACATCCGCCACGATAACCTCCGCTTCCTTTTCAGCATGAAGCTTCTCGATATTGGAAAATATGACTGAAGCGACACTCCGGCTATGCTCTACCATAACCGCCGCCGAGGCGCCGCGGCTGATTGCCTCAAGTCCCATTTGCCCGCTTCCCGCGAACAAATCCAGAAAGCTCGAGCCCGGAATACGCATTTGAATGATCGAGAAAAGGGCTTCCTTGACCTTGTCCGATGTCGGGCGCGTTTTTTCGCCCTTCGGTGATATAAGGCGCGCGCCTTTATATTTTCCGGAAATTACTCTGGGCATTTCTTTTCTCCTTTACAGCGGCGGATGGTCCATCTCCCGGCCGAAACGCCGGCGAAACGCATCATAAAGCCTTGTTGATTCACTGTGCGTAAGGCCGCCGTCCCGCTCAAACAGTTCGTCGATTATCTGTGAAATACGGGCTAAAAGGTCCGCATCGCGATAAAGATTCGCGATGCGCAAGGTAGGCAAGCCATGCTGCCGCGTACCGAAAAAATCGCCCGGTCCGCGTAACTCAAGGTCCTTTTCGGCAATTAGAAATCCATTCGTCGTCGAGCAAACCGTCTTCAGCCGGCGTAACGCGAGATCTTCCTCGCTGTCTGACTTCAGTATGCACACCGACCGGTACGGACCCCGTCCGATTCGCCCTCTGAGCTGATGGAGTGTCGCCAGTCCGAAGCGTTCCGCATTTTCGATGACCATCAGGGATGCGTTGGGGTTATCGACGCCGACCTCAATCACCGTGGTTGACACCAAAAGGTCCACGGCTCCTTCTGAAAACCCGTGCATAACCTCGTCCTTTTCGTCGGGCGGCATTCCGCCGTGCAGAAGTCCGACGCGATACTCCCGAAAAATGCTTTTACGGAAGCGATCATATTGCTCGGTCACCGAAGCGACTCCGTCCTCTGTTTCTTCGTCGGATTCAATCTGCGGGCACACACAATAGACTTGTCGGCCCGCATCCATCTGCCTCTTCATAATTTCGTAAATACGTTCGTCTTCCGCGGAGGTCGCGCGATAGGTCTCAATCGGCATACGCCCGGCCGGGACAGATCTGATTATCGATATGTCGAGGTCTCCGTACAAAATCATCGCAAGTGTCCTCGGAATCGGAGTCGCCGACATGACAAGCGTATGAAGGTCCCTCCCCGCACCGGCTGACAGTGCTCCCCTCTGGCGGACGCCGAAGCGGTGCTGTTCATCGGTAATCAGGAGAGAAAGCGAATTGTACTCGTTTTTTTCGGACAGCACCGCATGCGTCCCAATGAGAATCTTGGTTTCTCCGCTGATCAACCGCTCCCTGATTTGCCTCTTCTCGGCTGCTCCGGTGGTTCCGAGCATTAGGTCCGACCGGATTCCGGCGCCCGAAAAGAGCTCTCTCAGATTATTGAAATGCTGAGTCGCAAGTACCGAGGTCGGCGCCATATAAATACTCTGATGACCGCAGACTGCGCAAAGACACATCGCAACGGCTGCTACAGCTGTTTTACCGGATCCGACATCGCCCTGAACGAGCCGGTTCATCGGGCGGGACGACGAAATATCCCCGGCGACTTCGCGAATTACCCGCTCCTGATCGTCCGTTAATTGAAAAGGGAAAGCCCGAATGAATTCCTGCAAGAGCTTTTTCGCCGAAGCGTCCGCGCGAATCAATACCGCATTTCCGTAAGCGGCCCTTTGCTTCTTAATGGACTTCAAACCGCCGATAATCATGAACAATTCTTCGAAGATCAGTCGCTTTCTGGCTTCCTCCATCGCCGCCAGCGAGTCCGGATAATGGATTTTCTCATAGGCGTACGGCGCAGAGCAAAGGTGCTCTGCTTTTCGGACGGAGTCGGGAATTGGCTCGGGCAGCTCCGGAAGAGCCTTCGGGAGCAGGTGCTCGATTAACGCGCGTACGTTGTTCTGAGTCAGGCCCTTGGTCATCGGATAAATCGGTCGGATGCCCGGAATGTCGTCTGCATCCTCCTGTCGAAACATGGGATTTATGACCTCGAACACCTTGCCGTCGCGCTTGATTCTTCCTCGAAAGAGATATGTTTCACCCTTTATGAGCTTATTCTGATAATAGGGTTGATTGAACCAGACGGCCTTTATGACGCCCGACTCGTCCTCAAGAACGGTCTGGAGGACGGAACGTCGCCCTTTTCGAAAAAGAGAGGCCTTTTGACGAGTAATGGCGCGAAAAGACGAATCCGTCCCGTCCGCAAGCTCCGCAATCAATACTTTATGAGTCCAATCCTCGTAGTCCTTCGGGAAAAATGAAATCAGATCGTATGCGCGATACACTCCGAGTCGTTTCAGCATTTCCAGCCTCTTGGGCGGGATGCTCGCGCACTTTTCGATTGGTGTCTCCAGGAAACCAATCGGTTCCGAATGACCGGTATCACGGTCGTTTAGCATATCGACAAACCTCACGGAGCGGACAGGCTTCGCACAAGGGTTTGCGCGCGGTGCACACCGCGCGTCCGTGCGCGACAAATCTGTGTCCCAGTGTAATCCAATTGTCTTTGGGAATGCAAGCCATAAGGTCTTTTTCGACCTGAACGGGATAATCGGAGTCGGAAAGTCCCAGTCGCTTTGCCACCCTTGCACAGTGGGTATCCACGACAACGCCCGGAATGCCGAAAAGCTCTCCGCGAATTAAATTTGCGACTTTCCTGCCAACTCCCGGCAAGCTCTCCAGGTCACGGCTTTCGGATGGGACATGGCCATCGTATCGCTCCAGAAGAATTCCCGAAGTGGCTTTGATGGCTCTGGACTTGGCCCGATAAAGCCCGCAACTCTTAATATCCTCGCCAAGCTCGGACGTCTCGGCAGCCGCGAATTCGCGCATACCGGGATATTTATCAAAAAGCGTCGAGGTCAGATGGTTAACTCGTTTATCCGTGCATTGCGCAGACAGGATACTTCGTACGAGAAAGTGAAACGAATCTCCGTCGAAATCAAGCGAGCAGGAAGCATCGGGATATAGTTTTTCGAGCTCCGAAAGTATGATGCGAACCTGCACCTGCTTGCGCACATTCTCTTGCTTTCGCACTCAATCCGCCCTTTCCTGGGAGCCGTTCAAAGTAAAGATAAAATTTGCGCCGCCCAAATATTTGCTGTCATCGGCGCGAATTCCCTGTCCGTGGGCCCGGAGAATCTCCTTGCAAATGAACAAGCCCAACCCGGAGCCGGTATCGGTCCGCGACGGATCAATCTTATAGAAGCTGTCGAAAATACGAGATCTCTGTTCCTGCGGAATACCGGCACCCGAATCCTCGACGGAAACGGTAATCAGGTTGTCCCTCGCCTCGTAATAGCTTGTGATGGCAATGGTGCCGTCTTCGTATGAGAACTTCATCGCATTCGTCAAGAGATTATAGAGCACCCTCAATATGGATTGACGGTTTCCGAAGGCAAGCAGTCTTCCCTTATCGTTCTCGAAAAGCTCCAGCTGTACTCCGAGATTTTTGGCCGACAATTGGTTTTCGAGATTGGTCAGCACCTCTCGAATCAGGTCATTGATATCAAATGACTCCATGTTTTCCTGGTCGACATGTGCGAGTGAAGTCGCCTCCGTCATGGTATCGGTCAAGAGTTGAATCCGCTCGACCTCCCCCTTAACGATTTGCATGTACTTCTCCACTTTATCCGGAGGAATCGTACCGTCCATAATTGCCGAAATAAATCCGTTTACCGATGTTAGGGGCGTTCTTAAGTCATGTGCAATACTGGAAATGAACACTCGCCGATCCGCCTCCTGACGTTCTAGGCGCTCAATCATATCGTTGACTGCGGTAATCATCATACCTAATTCATCCACAATCAGATACTGAAACGGGGAGTCTTTATCAAGCTCCGAGTAATGAATGCGAGCCGACAAATCCCCTTGTGTGACATTGCGCGCAACATCCGACAGCAGGCGAATCGGCTTAACAATCGCCCGCGTCATCAAGGTAAAAAGAATCAATGCGATGGCAAAAGAAATTCCGATCGGAAGTGCCAAAACATTGGCGAGCATGGACATCGTCTGCTGTTCGACATTAATGGATGAGTGTACCATCAGATACTGCCCGAACTCGTTAATCGGATACGAGGCGGAAATCCAGTCATTTCTCGAATCTGAGAACAATCCGCTTCTTCTTGAGTCTTCAACACCGCCGCCTTCACGAAGAAAGGACGATAAATGCTTTTCCGGTATCCAGAATGAGTTGCCTCTGCGCTCAAGCTGTGCGATGGCCTGGTTCGGAATGTCCGAAGCATAGGAAATCTGTCCGTTTTGCTCAACAATCCAGATGGAGCACCCCAAGGACCAGCCGAGCAGGAGATCGGCTTCGTTCTGTGTTAGGACAAATGGTCTGCCTCCGTTATCGGGAAGGATTTCTTTTAGATTCTGCGCATAGAAACGCGCATTATTAAACGCCTCCCTGGATTCGTCCTGCAAAAAGGCGTTGGATGTCCTCTGATAGTAGACGAAACTCAAAACACCGAAAACCAGAACTGTTGTCAGTGTAAGCGAGAGGATGGTCTTTATATAGACTGAGCTGCTCTTGTATTTATCCGTCATTTCTTAATCGCTCCCCTATGCACACACGCTTTACACAGGTGACGATTCAAACTTATATCCGACGCCCCACACCGTCTTGATTTGCCAGTTCACATCTCTTCTCGGATCCTCGATCTTCTCCCGGATGCGCTTCACGTGTACATCGACCGTTCGGGATTCTCCGTAAAAATCGTAACCCCATACGTTTTCCAGCAATTGTTCTCGGGTAAATACCCGGTTCGGGTGCGAAGCCAGGAAAAAGAGCAGTTCCAATTCCTTTGGGGGCATCTCAATCTCCTGATCCTCGACCAAAACGACATAACGAGCCTTGTCCACGACGAGTCCCCTGTATTGAACCAGCTCGCCGGGCTCCGAGGATTCCTGCTGCTGGGGTATCGTCTCTTCTCTTTTCTCGGTTCTGCGGAGAACCGCCTTGACCCGTGCCAGGAGCTCCTTGGGCTCAAACGGCTTCTGTACGTAATCGTCCGCGCCGAGCTCCAGCCCAACGACCTTATCCAGAGTGTCCGTACGCGCCGTCAACATAATAATCGGCACATCCGATGTCTTCCTGATTTCACGGCAAATGTCATATCCGTCCTTGCCGGGAAGCATCAAGTCCAAGACAACCAAGTCCGGATTGGACGCCAAAAAGGTATCCACCGCTCTCGCGCCCGTTAGGCAGCTAATTACGGCAAATCCGTCTTTGTCAAAATATAGTCGAAGTACTTCGACGATATTGGGATCATCATCAACAACCAGTACCTTCTTCATTTTGCACCTCACTTCTTACTCAGCATTTCATTCAGTTCTTCCAAAAAAGAGTGAACATCCCTAAACTGCCTATATACCGATGCAAACCGAACATACGCAACTTCGTCGATCTCTTTGAGCTTTGCCATGACCAACTCCCCGATGTCCCGCGAAGAAATTTCACGATTCACGGAGCCCTGAATCTGGCCTTCCACGTATGCCAGCACTTCCCTCAGCTGGTCGGTCGATACGGGTCTTTTCTCGCAAGCCTTCAGTAATCCGCTTAATATCTTATCGGGATCAAAAGGCTCTCGCGCACCATCTTTCTTAATAACCAGAAGAGGCAATGACTCCACCTTCTCGTACGTCGTGAAACGCGAGTTGCACTGAATGCATTCGCGACGTCTTCTAATGGCGGCTCCTTCCTCTGCGGGTCTGGAATCGATGACCCGATCCTCGCCGTGTCCACAAAACGGGCATTTCATCGTTTACTCATCCAAATTGTCGTTGTCAGTCAGGAACCACGGCAACACTCTGTTCTTCTTGTCCGGAGCTTGACGGGGATCCTGTTCGCGAGGCGAAGGCGGTGCGGACGGCCGGTTGGGGCGAACCGGAGCCACGTTCTGTTGCGGTTGTCCTGCAGGACGGGGGGGCGGCGGAGACGAAGGTCTCGGTTTTGCTCCCTGAGGAGGATACTGATTCGGCGCGTATCCCGGATTCATTCCGGGGACTTCACGCGGATACGACTGAGGCCGCGGTGGTTGCTGCCCTTGCTGGGGATACCCGGCGGTCTGGGGGCGATACGGTTCAACCGGCGGAAACTGTGATGATAGCGAAGGCTCCTCTCTAACGGGCGCTTTTGCTTCTTCCGGATCTCCGAAAAGGAATTGAGGCATCTCGGGCGGACGTTCACCCGTCGCCTTGCTCGCGGTACGATTATATTGTGCAGCGGCGGGCGAAACGGGAGGCTTCATAGGCTCGCGAACGCCGGCTATGGGCGGATTATTCCTTGATAACGCCGAGGTAGAAGGCTTGTACGGGGATATCGGCTCCGCTCCTTCAAATCCGGACGCGATTACCGTTATCATAATCT
>CAYGIB010000079.1:7137-8082 GCA_964349735.1 uncultured Oscillospiraceae bacterium
TCTCCGGAGACCGCCTCACGAACGACGGTTGCCGCTTCATCAATCTCATGAAGCTTCATATTCTTTCCGCCGGTAAAATTCAGGATTACTCCGCGCGCCCCTTCGATGGTTGTATCCAGAAGCGGGCTGCTGATGGCCTGTTTTACTGCAACGGAAGCTCGATTCTCGCCGGAAGCACGCCCGATACCCATGTGGCAAACACCTGCATTGGTCATAACACGTCGAACATCCGCGAGGTCGAGATTGATTAATCCGGGTATCGCAACAAGATCTGAAATTCCTGCCACACCGAACTTGAGAACCTGGTCCGCCATATTGAAAGCTTCATCGATTGAGGTGTTCTCATCCGTAATCTCCAAGAGTTTATCATTGGCGACAACAATGAGCGAGTCGACGTATTTCTCAATTTCTCGAATACCTCTCTCCGCGTTCTGCATCCGCCTGGGCCCTTCAAAACGGAAGGGCCGCGTAACAACCGCAACCGTCAGAATATTCAGTTCGCGAGCGATTTGCGCAACAATTGGGGCAGCTCCGGTTCCCGTGCCTCCGCCCATACCGGCCGTGATAAAAAGCATATCCGTTCCCCGTATGGATTGAGCAATCTCGTCCTTGGATTCCTCCGCAGCCTTTTCACCGATCGACGGATCTGCGCCGCAACCTAATCCTCGGGTGATTTTCTCGCCAATCTGAATTCTCGTCGGTGCTTTGGAACGGGAAAGAGCTTGATGGTCCGTATTTATCGATACAAAATCAATCCCCTGCACCGCGCTGTCAATCATCCGGTCGACTGCGTTGCATCCGCCGCCGCCGACTCCGACCACTTTGATCGCCGCAAAAGGCTCTTCCTCCATTGAAAATCCAAGTCTATAATCCGACATGATTAAATCCTCCGTATATTTCATGATTGTTTCAGTTAATCGCTGCAGGTTTTCATGTCTGTTGTGC
>CAYGIB010000080.1:0-2245 GCA_964349735.1 uncultured Oscillospiraceae bacterium
ATATATTATTTAACAAGATATTTCATTATATCATTAGCAGAATATTCAGTCAATTCAAAATCAGATTTATATTTCGCAGCGATTTTCGTATACGATACAATGTTTATGCCCCAAAGTCATCTATGCGACGGGCTACCATTAACATCGAATCAAAGCGTACGCAATTTCACATAATGCATAATTAGAAATATCAGCCGGTCACAAAGTATGTATAAATAAGAGTTGTGCGCTCTTGTTTGTTGAATTTTCTCAAGATTCGCGATATTATCGCTACATAAGAACAGGTGATTCGTTTCGTAGGGATTTGACGATAAGAACTCTTGTTCGCATCAATTAGGAGGGAACAAATGAAAAAACTGATTAAAATTCTACTTGCATTAATGATTGCACTTTCCATGGTGTTCTCGCTTTGCTCTTGTGACGCACTTTTCGGAGACCGTGATGACCGGGAAGAGGATGACGAGGACGACGAAGACGACGAAGATGACGAAGACGACGAAGATGACGAAGATGACGAAGACGATGAAGATGACGAAGATGACGAAGATGACGAAGATGACGAAGACGATGAAGACGATGAAGATGACGAAGACGACGAAGACGATGAAGATGATGAAGATGATGAAGATGATGAAACCGGAATCACTTTATCCGGCGCAAAGGATATGGGATGGCCCGATGATCTTTCCGGAGTAGTCCCTGATCCCGATAAAATCATCACATGGTATACTTCGGGCGAGTATGGTATTTCGGTCTCGCTGGAAGGTATGACAGAGAATCAAGCGGATCAATACATGGACGACCTTAAAGCGGCCGGATACTCCGTGGATTCTTACTACAGTGCAACCGGAGACGGTTTCTCCTACGGAGCATATGACAACGCGGGAGCCTATGTGACCTTTTACTGGTCGATAGACGGCACTGCCTATATCAGTTACTCTCCGGCTCCTTCGGCGGAGTAATTCTTCTATCTTTAGTTACCGAAGCCCGGGGGTGTCGGATTTCGACACTCCCGTTGCTTTTTCTTAACGGATGTTTTTTCACTGAGTAATGAGAGCATTCATGAGGGAACGGCTCTGTTTTATCCTTTCTGATGAAAAGACAGCAAGAAAATTAAAATGGAATCAGTTGCGGAACAAAAAGGAACAATGCCAATGGATAAGATTTCCAGATTAAGTTCGGAACAAAGAAGCACCAAAGGCAAACGAGCGGCAGCCATTGGCATTGCGGCTAATGCTTCAATGTTCATCGCAAAGCTTTTTGTTGGGATCGTATCGACGAGTGGCGCTGTCTTGGCTGACTCGATTAATAATCTTTCGGATTCCGTTACGGGTGTTGTCAATTTCTTCTGTTTTTATATTTCAGGGAAGCCGGCGGATCGAGATCATCCTTTTGGCCACGGGCGCGTCGAATACATCAGTTCGCTCATTATTTCGGGGGCAATTATCCTGGTCGGGTACGAGTTTTTGGTTCGCTCAATAAAAGGAATCATCGAGCCGAGATCGATTATATTTGAACCATTTATGGCCGTAATCCTTGTAGCTTCGGTTTTATGTAAAATTCTAATGTTTTTCTTTTACAAGAAAACATCTGTACGTATCAACTCCGAATCTTTCCGAAGTGCCTCTCTGGACAGTTTATCCGATGCCGGTATCACATCAGTTACCATTATCGGACTCATTGTTTCATCGAATACCGGATGGAAAATCGATGGATACATTGGCGTCTTTGTATCGGTGTTGGTTCTTGTTTCAGGGTTTTCTTCTGCCATGTCTTCGGTTTCCTATATCCTTGGAAAGGAAGCGGATCCGATTCTGATTGACGAGATGTCTAAAATTATCTCTCAAAATTCTTCAATCGTGGGTGTGCACGACGTTATTGTCCATGATTACGGCCCCGGAAGACAAATTGCATCCGCACATATTGAGGTTTCTTCTCAAATGTCCCTTCAGGAGGCCCACTCGATCGCCGACCGCATTGAAACACAAGTACAAAACGTTTTGAGCGTACCGATAACCATACATGTAGATCCCGTTGATTCGGCCAAACGGGAGGACAGCAAAAGAAAACACGCCTTGGAAGAAGCGACTCAAAGGTATTATAAGGGTTCCGCGAAAAGAAAGTTTCGCACGAAGAAAACGGGAAACAAATACGTCATTGAATTTGATTTAGATGCAAATCAGACTCTAAATATTTCGGAAAACGATATACGGCGATTCGTCCGTGATAAAATGCAGGGTGAAGC
>CAYGIB010000080.1:2255-8011 GCA_964349735.1 uncultured Oscillospiraceae bacterium
ATGACTGAAGGCACAGAGGAAAACCGTAATCAGGATTCGCAATCATAAATTATCGTACGTGTTTGATAAAGCTATGGAGTTATAAATCGTTGAAACGCATTATTCGATTTTTCGGAAGTAAAATTTCGACTGTGGTTCACACCATTCGGAAGGCAGACGCTCTTTTTGAAAAATATTGGGTGTATGCACTAGCTTGTCTTCTTCTTGTCGTTACGATTTCAATTATCCTCGGCAATAGCTTCTATAGAACAAAAACATTTTCAAATTATTCCCGAAGCATATCCACGAGTATTCGTTTGGAAGAAGGGCAAGCCGTTCGATTCTCTTTTGACGCACAAAAGGACCGTCTGTCATCGATTATAATTAACAAGGATGTATCAAAGTCCAGATTGGAAGAATCCGATACACTGGAAGTGAGCATTTTCGATGAGAACGGTTCCCTCGTTGTAAAGAAAGAAGTCTTTCTATACCATCCCCACAGAAGCTACGTTTCTTTGAGTTTCTCCGGAATCAAATTAGAAGACGGCAAGCAATATGTTTGTGAAATGAAGGTCGCCAATCTTTCAGTAAAATCCGTTCTCTATTTGAAAATGCACGCGGAAAATGCCTTTGATGACTCGTATTTCGATGATGAAACCAATGACCGGGCGATTGGGTTTAAGTATGTGCCCAACATATCATACGGCTACAGCGTAATATCAATATTGAGTATGGCGGTGCATGTCGCGTTTATTGTTTCGGCTGCGATTCTTTTGTTTTTCGAGCGGCTTAGAAAATCCAGAATTTTTTGCGAGCTGTACCGCGTATTCTTTGTGATTGTTTTCCTTTATGTCTTTACGGAAATGCTCAATATCGCGCGAGACGATTCTCTTCAGTTTCTTTTCCCTTTCAAACTCAAAACAATCGTGTTGATGGTAACGGCTCTTCTTGTCGTAATCATTGTCTATATGCTTTTATATTTTCTTATTTCCCACGGTACCATAGCCCTGCTGTTGACATCCATTCTGGTTTTTATTCTTGGATATGTAAATCATTCTAAAATCGTAATGCGCGGAGACCCGCTGATGCCTTGGGACATTTATGCCGCCGGGGTGGCAGCAAAGTGCTCTACGCAATATGATTTTCGAGTAACGGTTCAATTTGTTGCTTCCATTTTTATGGTTGCCGTCATTCTCCTGATGATTCGCCTGACGCACCACCCGAGAATCAAGTCATGGAAACTACGAGTTCTTGGAGCGACGATTGCCGTTGTTTTCGGGGCTGCGTTAACGTTTGGTTTTATTATTAACACGGAACTTCATGAAAAGATGGATATATCCTACTCACTATATCCACCGCTTGAAAGCTTCAACGAGAATGGAACGGTGCTGTCATTTTTTCTTCATCTCAACAATATAAAACCCAAAGGGACTGTCGATAATTCCCCCGAACAGACAGCGGATATCATTGATAAATATGTTCAAATCGCGGATCAACTCAACTTAGATAAGCAGGTCTTGTACAATCCGGTAAATCCAAATGTAATCTGCATCATGAGCGAGTCATATGCAGATCTTCGTATGATTCGTGATTTTGAAACCTCGGAGCCGATTATGCCATATTATGATTCGATTATTGATGAGACGTTGCATGGCGAATTGCAGGTTTCAGTCTTTGCGGGCGGAACATCAAATACGGAATTTGAATTCATGACCGGCTACTCCGTTTCCGGACTGCTGGCGGGATCTTCGGTGTACACCTTCTATGTACGGGATGAATTGAATGCTATGCCGAAGCTTTTTAGAAATGAAGGTTATCGGACGATTGCATTACATCCGTTTGACCCGCAATGGTGGGACCGTGATCGGGCGTATCCGATCCTTGGTTTTGACAGCTACATCAGTCAGGACGATTTTGATGACCCCAAGATGATCCGCCGGTTTATCAGCGATGAATCAGTATTTCGAAGAATTATCGAAGAATATGAGAAGACCGATCAAGAACAGCCCTTCTTTGCTTTTTGTGTTACCATGCAAAACCATGCAGACTATTCGGTACGCTGGGATAATCAGAAGTACGACATCAAGCTTGAAAGTTTCGAAGAACTCGAATTTCCGTTTGCCGAAAATTATTTTTCGCTATTGAGAGAATCAGATGATGCATTAGAAGTGTTGATAGAATATTTTCGAGGTGTAAAGGAACCCACGATTATCGTGTTTTTCGGGGATCATCTCGCGACATTGGATCACGGCTTCTACGATTTACTGCTGGATACGAGCATTAATCAAATCTCGGCGGAAGAATCAATTCCATTGTATTCCACGCCCTATTTCATCTGGTCAAATTACAATCTGCCGAGTGGATACGGCGGTATGAGCAGCCCGAATTTTCTTGGACAAATCATTTTGAACCTTGCCGGTATATCCTCCCCCGATGAGCGCGCTTGTCTGCGTGTCCTTAACGAGAAGATATCCGCTATCAGTGCACTGGCTGTTTTTGACCGGGACGGTACGGCATGGCTGAGTCCGGACGGGATGGATGAAGAGATTGTCGAAATCATCAAAGATTATGAAAAAATTCAGTACGGTGAAATCTTTTTTTCGGATGAGGAAGATATCGAAACGGTTTCGTAGATGCTTTACCCTGTGTTATGAATGTTTGAAAAAATAGAGTATAATCCATATCAGACCTTCGGGAAGGATGAGTCATGCCAAACAACGACGATTTGACACCGATCGACAATAATCAACTGAGCACAGCGGTACGGGCGCTCGTTCTCGGTTTTTTTGCTATCGTTCTTGCGGTGGTGTCGGTGTCTTTTGCCATCCATCATATGCGTCGGGGGTTCGAGTCGGAATACCTTGACATCTATCAGCATCAGCTTGAATCTATTGCGATGAATGCCGTTCTGACCATTGATGGAGATGAAATCCAATCCGACCCGATTTCCGCCGGTCAGAAGTATCCCGCAATTATCAATCTAATGCTTCCGAATCAATCCGATGATTCGTTCTCTACTATTGACTACGGACTGTTTACGAGTCCTGAAGAAAATACGCTGACCATCATCTATATGAGTAACCCTGAAAACCTTGTAAGCCCCAACATTCAGACATACAAGTGGAACAACAAATCAGAGCCGTACCCGGTGATATCTGAAAATAAAAGCAGCCTCTTGATACCGATCCTGAATAGTCAGGGTACCATCATCGGATTGTTTGAACTGACGGGAACCCATACCAGGCTGCAGGAATATGGAGATATACTCGAAGGAAAGCTATTAATGGCGGTGATTGTTTCTGCTGTTGTCGGTATGATTCTTTTCTCCTTTCAGTACTTTATTCCGAAGCTGCTGGGGCTCAGGAAGAGAGAGGAGGCCGAGGAGTGAACAATCTCCTTTCGATGGGGTTTTCCTCTCCTCCGCGAGGCAAGAGATCTCTTGCGGCTCAGTTGACATTTTGTTTCTCTGTTACGGTGATTATTCTCTTTGTCGTATCTTCTATGATTACGACAACGTATGTGGCTGTCCTTGAAAAGGAACGGGCAGAGGCGATTAAGGCCATTGCCTTATCAGCCGGTCTCAATTTGTCCGGTACGACGATACAAGAGGGAATGGTTTACCCGCTTCCGAGATACGAGTATGAGGACGATAAGCCATATACAATTAACATTTTCCTAAGAGCAGGGAATTCATTCATACGCGTTTATTCTTCTGATTCAAAGGATTCTTCGGAAGACTCAGAGGATCGGCAATATATACTCGAGGATGAAGGTTCAGAATACAAGAAGGCTTTTGACCAGATGACGGTTGAGCTCTCCAACAGAACGGAGGATGGAGTCGTGTTTCGGACCGCCGTTGCCCCGATTATTGGCTCTGCGGGCGCGGCATCCGGAATCATCGAAGTCATGATGAGGGATAGGGATTTCCATGGAACGGTGAACGGATTTTCTCTCTCCTGGATTTTTACGATTCTGTCTATCGCTTTATCGATAACGATTGTTTATTATCAGACGCACAAGATGCTCGTTACGGTATTTGCTTCACCCAATCGTCAGTTGCCGAAGGTCATTCGTTACGGATTAGCCGGATGTGAGACGATTGCCTTCTTTTCTGCTATGGGGTGTGTTATTCCGCCTTTAGTTATCTCCAGTTTTCTTATCGAATCGAAATTTCTCATCGAGTATCCTCAATATGTCGTACAAGGTGCGATTTCTGTTTCTTTGGGTCTTTATGCGCTCGGTTTCTTCGGGTTCCGATCTTTACGTGTTCGGTTGTTTAATCGTCTGTCCGCACGTGTATCATTGGTGGTATCGGTTTTAGGCTCTTTTCTCCTGCTGATTCTGAACGGAGTAGTGTCGCATCCGATAGCATTCATTCTTCTCCAGTTGCCGATTGCATTTGGATTGGGAACGCTGTTTTTTTTCCAGCGCGAATATCGGATTTATGCCGGCCGGCTGGGTCATGAAGGATTTGATGAGCGAACCATACAGGGGAAGCAGTTTTCCTCCCAGATTCTCGGAGCTGCCGTCGGTGCGGTCATGGCCGGCATTGTATTCGATCGCTTTGGTTTGCTCGCGGTTCTCTTAATCAGCGGCGTATTCCTTTTTATCGTCACGATTCTGTCCATGCTCTTTGTTCAGCACTGTCCCTCGTCCAACGAGCCGTCGCTTCACTATGCGACACTCATGTATGCTCTGTTAAATCGCAAATCCGGAACCTTCTTAATCAGCGCAGTGTTGACTTCCGGAATGCAGCTCTCGTTTTTCGTCGGCTTTCTTCCGAATTATTTGGGAACGGTTGGAATCTCTCTGGCCACGGTTTCCTTCTATTACATGATTTTTGCATTGGGCTGCTGTGTTCTGGTTCGGATGATTGTCACACTGTCCGGCATCAAAACGAATGTTGTCTCCGCCGTGTGGCTATCCGCTATTCTTCAAATGATTGGATATATCATTTTCGCGATATTACCGACGGCAAAGATGCTGGTAGTGACCGTGGCTTTATTCGGAATGGCGATGGGGCTGCACGAGTTCAAATATGCCGAGCATTACAGTTCGCTGATTCGCGAGGAAAAGCGATCAATTGCAGTCCTCATTATGGAAAGAGCCTTTGCAAACGGAGTGATTGTTTCATCCATTCTGCTCACAGCCATTCTCATGATCTCTCCGATTCGGATATCGCTTTTGGTATATTGTCTTCTTTGTGCCGCAATGCTACTGGCGTATCCGTTGATGAGCCTGATTCATATACAGTCTGCACCGGTTGAACATTCCTCCGCAGCGGACCCTTTTGCGGAGACGAACGAAGGGTGGAATCAGGTGGATGACACGGATGAATACGAGCGGGAACATTTCGGTTTTTTGCATGACCAGGGCGGTATAGCCCCATGGGAAGACGAAGACAAGGTTCTTCCGTACAACCGTAATGAACTAGACACGGAAGATGATTACAATCAAAGCGGAGGAGGAAAGTGGGTTTGAGCGATTGGAACCAACCGTTGAATCGGGAAAATCTGGCCGACTTTTATAACAGATATGCACCGTCCGCTTATCGCTCGGTGTATAAAATGATCGGCGACACCACGAGAACCGAAAACGTCTTGCGGGATGCATTCGTCGAAACGTATCATGAAAGAAATTCACCGGACGCAGAGGATCCCATTGATGTTTTCGGCTCGGTCCTTCAAAAAAAAGCGATGCAGATGGCTGCGAAGTATCCGCTTCCGCCCAATTATCACTTCTCGGTTCGCAGCCTGGACGAATTCACACATACAACC